>JAILQA010000412.1 GCA_024699205.1 Treponema sp.
CAGCGTCCGGCAGGCACAAAAATGTAAAATCAGATGCATTAATCATTTTTGCTTTTTCTGCAGGATCTTTTCTTTTATCATCATCAATTGTAATGATTTCAATATCATTGCGCTTTTCAAAACGCTCAAAAATCTTAAGGCCTGTTGTGCCTTCTTTTCCATCAATAAATACTTTATAAGTCATAGAAGAGAGTCCTCAAAAAAAAAGGGACTCCTGTAATCAGAAGTCCCTAGTCTATTGAGCTACACTGGATTCGAACCAGTGACCCACGCCTTAAAAGGGCGTTGCTCTACCTACTGAGCTAGTAGCCCATCCATTCTTGCGAATGTTTCAATAATATATACATTTTATTAAAATGTGTCAATAGATAGATGCGGATTTTTTTGTATTTTTTTTAGAATTTATATACAAAAGTTAATCCCTCTGGTGTAACTGCTGCGTTTACATTCTGGCGTTTTATATGCAAAAACGGAACTGCAAAACCGCAGACTGTTCCAATGAGAGCGCCAGCCATAACATCTGTAAAAAAGTGATTTCCGCTGGCCATTCTCAAAGCTCCGGTAAGTGCTGCAATTCCAAAAGCTCCTCCAGCTACAGCGTATTTCCATTTTGATTCAGGGAAACACTGACAGTAAACCACCGTCGTAAATGCAGCCCCTGCAAATGCAAGCGTTGTGTGGCCCGAAGGAAAAGAACAGTTCCAGTCGCCGTCTTCCACCTTATTTTCAGGATAATCATCAAAGTACATATAAGGCCGCGCACGATATGCAAAAAACTTAGCCCATTCTTTTATACCGTTTGCAAAAAGCAGAGTTTCTACATACATGGTACCAATTGTAAGCCATTCACTACTCGGCATCAGTGCAAAAACTGCCGGAGTTAACAGAGCAAGCCCCATTGTACCAGTTCCCACAATATGTAAAGGTTTACTATACGGGCGCATAAAAAGCTGATCCATAACAGAAATATCAGATTTCTTTAGGTCTGAAGCCTTAAAATCATTTTGCTTGAGGTGAAGTATATCATTGTAAAGCAGGGCAGAGCCCGAAAGTGCAGTTCCAAGTCCAAGCTCAATTCCATCTTTTACTGGATTTAGAGAAAACGGCTGAACATATTCTAAAGATTGAGCATAAATACCAGGACAAAAAGTCAGCATAAAAACAGCAGCCACAGCGCCCCGTAACTTATTTATATAAGAAGTCTTTTTCATTTTATTACTTCTTTTGTTTAATAGCTTTCTTTATACAATTGAAAGTTTCTACACTGATATCATGTTCAATTTTGCAGGCATCTTCTGCAGCAGTTTCTTCTGAAACTCCAATTGAAACAAGAAGATCTGTAAGAACTGTATGTCTTTCGTAAATTTTTTCTGCAATTTCGCGACCAGAAGGTTCTAATGTAATATTTCCGTTTTCCGAAATCTTTATATAGTGCTCTTTTTCAAGATTATGCACAGTAACACTTACTGAAGGTCTTGAAAAATTCATTGCACGGGCAATATCAATAGAACGAACGTCACCTTTCTGCGAAAGCACAAGAATTGTTTCAAGATACATTTCTGCGGATTCTCTAATCTTCATCTTTAACTCCTTTTTTCATTATATCTAAAAATTCTTTTTTTGGAATAGGGCGGGAAAAATAGTATCCCTGAAGATAATCACAACCTGCCTCTATAAGCCAGTCTGCCTGTTCTTTTGATTCAACTCCTTCAGCCAGAACCGTCATGCCAATTGATTTAATCATTTTGATTGTAGCGGCCAAAGCTGTTTCTGCACGCTTATCTACAAAAGCAGCCCAGACAATGTACTTATCAATTTTAATCATTTTAAAAGGAAGATTCAGCATATAATTCATATTAGAATAGCCTGAACCATAATCATCAAGAGAAAGCTCAAAACCTGCTTCTGAAAGATCCTGCATATTTTTCAAAAGAATTTCGGGTGTATGAGCAAAAGCTGTTTCTGTAATTTCAAGATTTATAATTGAAGTTGGAATCTGATATACACTTTGAATCTTTAAAATCTGTTCAGAAAGAATCTCCTGCATACACTGGGCAACAGAAAGATTAATATCAATCTTCTTGATTCCATATTCTTCTGGATTTATCTGAGAAAGGGCAAGGCAAACTGATTCAAAAACATACTCACCAATACGTAAAATTGCACCAGTCTTTTCTGCAATCGGAATAAAATCTTCCGGCGAAATAAAACGCCCTCTTTCATCTTTTAAGCGAACTAAAGCTTCTGCTCCAATCAGGCGTTTTTCTGCAGTTGAGTAAATCGGCTGAAAGAACACATCAAAACGGTTTTCTGTAAGACCATTTCGCATAGAATGTTCTATATATATTGTCTGATGGCGATACTTCAAATCAATCTCATTTGCAAAAACAAGGCTCTGACGGTAGCGTTCATCTGTCGAAACAAGATTGATAATATCCAGAACTTCTTCTGTAGACTCTGCATCATCCGGACAATGAATTACACACAAACGATCATAAAGTTTAAGTTCAACCGTATCATAAATCCAGGTACGCTGGAAACGGTTTTGAAGAATAGAAATTGCTTTATTTACAGATTCAATATCAGAACCATCAATCAAAACACAAAAACAACCCTGATTCAAATAGAAAGTGTTTGCATATGTAAAATTCTGCATTAAAAAGCGACCGACATCTTTTAAAAGACTGTTCAGCTTATTAATACCAAAAGTATTTGCAATAAAAATCGTATCATCTATAAAAATCGAGATGCACGAAAAATCTGGAGTTCCTGTTATGTTATGTTTTACAAAACGCTGAAAAGCAACAGAATTGAGAGTTTCAGTATTTGAGTCTACAAGTTCCTCCGGCTTTTGAATAAAGAAAAAATAAACAAGAGTAACAAGCGACATTCCAAAAGATTCTATCAAAAGACCGTAATGCATAAGCTGCATTATAGAAGATAACAAAAGTGCAATAGAATAAAAGAAAATTATCTGCTGTTTAGATTTTGAAATCACTTTTCTATAATAAACCATTACAGAAAATGATATGAGTACATAATAATTTTTTACAACAGCATAAGAGTAATACCAGAAATTATAGCCGCGCCTGTATCCGACAATCGGGTCTACAAAGAAAACCATTATATATCGGTTTTTTAAGATTACGCCAAGCCAGACAATGATGATTGCATAGGCATAAGGGATTATCATTGCGAAAAACAGGAATTTTCGGGCTTTTGGTGAAAATTTAACTGAAATATCCAGCGCCGAAAAATTGTACACCGGGAATAAAAGTGCAAAGGTGACGTTACACGTGTAGTACAACGCCTCTATTAACCATAGAATTTGAAGAGGATAGTCATAATATTTTGTTTCAGCATAGGTAGACACCAGCTCTAAAACCGTTGCCAGTGTTACGTCTGCTAAAATTATAAGAAAAAGTATATTCTGGATTGTTGGCAGGCTCCGCTTCTGAAAATAAAAAAATATTACAATGCTTTCTATAAACAGAGCTGCAACAGCATACTGATATATCTGTCCCAAAAGAAAAAAATCCTTAGAGTCTATTATAATCTACAACCCACGTGAGGTCAAACTATTTGAGTGGGAGAAATAACGGGCGGTATAACGGGCGCATTCAATTCCCCCACCTTAGTTTACACACCTGCATATTTCAGCTAAAATATTCAAAATATGAACAATGATGTAGCAACCCTACAGGTAATTGCAGACACCCTTGAAAACGATCCTCAGGCCAGCCAGCGCATCCTGGCAGAAAATGCCGGTATGTCCATAGGGCTCATGAATGCCGTAATCAAGCGCTTCGTTGAGCGCGGCTGGATAATGCTGACAAACGTAAACCTCCGAAAGCTCTCCTACGCAATCACACCCGAAGGAATTGCCGAGCTCACGACCCGCAGCCAGAGTTTTGTCCGCAGAACATTTGCCCTTGCAAATAAATATAACGAAAGCATCTGTCAAATCGTGGCTGCCGCAAAAAAGCAGGACAAAAAAGCAGTCTGTCTTTATGGCAACAGCTACATCAAATTTCTGCTGATTTATGCCAGTCAGAACTTCGGTGTTAGTTTTGTAGAAAAAGATGTAAACGACGAAATCCAGAAAAATGCACTTTGCATAGCAGGCGAGCAGTGCGAAGAAGAAGTAATGGCAAAGCTTGTAAAAAAAGGCTGCATTAATCTTTTAGACATTCTGGAAAACTAAGGCTGAGCTATGAAAAAGTTTTATTGTCTCTGGGTTACAACAGGCTCAGAAGAAGATTATGTAAAAGATGTACAGCCTCTGCTCAACGATCCGGAAAGTCCGATACAAGGAAAACTCTACAATCTTGGAAAAAGCATGCGCCTTAAAAATGGAAAAGAGTATATAGCACCGCTTTTTCCAAGCTACATATTTTTAGAAACCGAAGAATTGAAATCACAAGATTTACAGCTGCTTCAGAAGGGCAGGGGCTTCATAAAAATCCTGCCAAATAACAGCCAGATGCAAAGCCTGAATGCCGGCGATACAGAGCTGATTCTTTCTATTATAAGGTTTGGTACAGTAATCCCAATTGTGCATGCCTCTTTTGATGTAAACGATAAAATAAAGATTTTAGACGGCCCCTTTAAGGGAAAAGAAGGTCTCGTAACCGCCGTAAACCGCCGCAACAAAAGAATAAACTTCGAAGTAAAGCTGATGAACGGAATTGCGGTGATTGGGCTTACTTATGAAGAGATGGACAAGGCAGATAAAAATGCCGGCATAATACTCTAGTCATTTGAAAATAAGACACAGTTTGAAAACTGTTAGAAAAAGTTCAAGCAATTTTGAAGCCTGTTCGGATGTAAAGGCATAGAAGTCTGGATTTACTTTCAGAGCCATTCTTTTTATTGAATTTTTCCAAATACAAAAGGATTTTTTATCTGTACGCCATTTACAACCTGTCCATCATTCATATCTTCTGAATAAAGAACCTTACACTTTTCAAAACTTGCAGCAGAAATGCTTATCTTTCATAAAGTTCCTCACGAGACCACTTTTGACCATTTAATTATACCGGATTGGCGTCCATTAAAGCAAATATTTTATTGGCCTCAGATTGAGGTTTTGGAGTAGCAGATTCCTGACGATTTTTTTTCATTAGTTTTATTAAAAATTCCATAACAGAAAGTTGCTCTGCATAAGAAAGAAAAGATAATTGATTTTCGAATGCTTTTAATTCTAGATTTGACATAAAGGTACCTCCTGCTGAGAATAAATATAACACAAGAAAACTCAAACAACAAGACAAAGGTGTGGTGGTTTGTGATTGTGTATCTTAACTTAAAATAAAGATTTATTACCCTTAAATTAATACTGATTCAATTTATTTTACGAACGGGAAATATCTTCAAAGCTCAAATCCATAGTGTGGAAGCTGCCGTGAAAGTCAATCAGAATCTTTGTATGTTTTTTGCGTCGGTCAACCTTAATGATGTTACCTTCAATCCCCTTGAGCGGGTCTTCAATAACCACAATGCGGTCGTTTTCGTCAAACTTAACAAGAGACGCGCCAATCTTAGGCCCAAGCCCCAGAAAGTGCTGAATAATAGCCAGATCCCTGTCATTCAGCGGCACAATATCAGTATTGCTGTTCAAAAAGTGGTAAAAATCCGGCAGCCCCTTAAGCGCCTGCACCGTAGTCGCATCAATTTCATTATCAGTTTCTACTATTGATAGGACGGAAACATAGCCTGCCGCATGGTAACAAAACATAAAATGTAATTTAAATATTACATAAAACTTCCAATTTACTTGACAAAATAAAAATTGACACATATATTATACTAAATAGGTTATACATGGAAGTCATTTTTAAGAATGAACATTTACAAGAGTTGTATACATCTGGAAAATCCTCAAAATATAAAAAAGTTCCGACACAAGTGGTAAGAAAGTTTCCTCTTGCAGTAAGAATTCTTCAACAGATTAAAGTAATTCAGGATATATGGAAATATCCAGGATATAATTTTGAAAAATTAGAAGGAATAAATCAGTATTCTATGCGTCTAGACAGAACATGGCGTCTGATTATGGAAATTGATTGGACCAATGAAGAAAAGACAATAGGAATCATTGGTCTTGAAGACTTAACACATCACTATCAGTGATTAAAGGTATATAAGATGAACTCAAAAGATTTAAAACCATTTTACAATGTAGGACCTGGCGATTATATCGTTGATTTCTTGGACTCTTTTGGCTGGACACAATCCGATTTAGCAGAAGTAACAGGAATCAGTACAAAAACAATAAATCTTCTTATAAATAATAAGCAGGGAATTACCCCAGATACCGCAATAACTTTAGAAAAAGTATTTGGTACCCCAGCTGATTTCTGGATAGAAGTTGATGCACAATATCAGATACGTAAGAAAGAAGAACAAAATTCAGAAAAAAATGAACTTACAGCCAAAAAGGCAATGCTCAGAAAATATATGCCTGTTGCCGAAATGAAGAAAAAAGGCTGGTTTTTATATGATATAGATACTCTTGAAGGAATTGAACTGGAATGTCTTCGGGTTTTCAATCGGAAAGATATACCGGAAGAAGAATATAAACAAGATTACAAATTCTGTGCGCGCCAAACAAACTTTGATTATGAATATACCAGATGGTACAGCAAAACCTGGTTTGAGTATGCAAAACTGAATGCCTCATCTTTTGAATTACCAAAATATAATAAACAAAAATTACTGATGATTGCGAAAAATCTTTTCTCATATACACTTAGGCCTAATGGGGTAACAGATTTAATCAATGATTTACAATCTTGCGGCGTAGGTTTTTTTGTATTAAGCCATTTGCAAAAAACTTATTTGGATGGAGCCGCATTTATATCAAATAATAATCCATTTGTTGTATATACATGTCGTTATGACAGAATCGATAATTTTTGGTTTGTTATTGCACATGAGATAGCTCATATTTTAAATCATTATGATTTTTTAAATGAGCCGATTTTAGATAACCTCGATGAAAAAGCAGAGTCTGAAAGAGAGATTCAGGCAGATACTTTTGCAGGAATGTATTTAAATCAGGAACAGGTTATTGCGGCTGGCAAACAGTATGGTAAGTATTTAAATGCTTCACGACTTCAACTAATAAGTGAACAGACAAAAGTCTCAATTCCAGTTGCACTTGGAATGCTGCAGCATTTTGGCATCCTGGATTGGCGTCAGTTTGTGAAATATAAAGAACACGCAAAAAATCAAATTCCCGCAGAATTGATTAAAGGTTGATTAAGTAAATAAGTGTAAAGAAAAGAATTTAGTTTTTTTTTAGATTGACAGTTATGAGTAAAAAAGTTTTGTTGATTTTTGATGGAATTCTCTCAGAAGAACCGTTAAAGTTCTATCTGAGAAAGCCAAACTTTAATCAAGATCCACTATATGCACTAACTAATGTAATATATATGGAAACTTCAGAATTAAAAGAAACTTTAAATCAGGTAAGTCAAAATCTTAAAAGTGAAAAATATTCAATCAGGGAATATCGATTGTTGAAGGATAATTTTCTGCAAAATGTAGTAAAAGTTGATTTAGATACAAAAGAGTCAGCGTTAAATATGATTTCAAAGTCAATATTTGCCGAACGGAATAAGAACGAGCTTGAAAAGATGTTTGACTATTGGCTGGAAGATTCATTTTCCAGAATCAAAAATCCAGAAAATGATTTTGAGCAACATTTATTAGAGCGATTTAATATTTACTGCGAAAAAAAAGAATCTGTAAAAGCAGAAGATTTTTATAAATGTTTAATCAATTGTGATAGAAAAATATCTGAATATAAATGTGACTATACAATTTTCACATCTCTTGTAAAAAGAGGCTATATAAAACAGATTTTATCGCTTCCAAATAAATCAGTTCGGTATTTTTCTTATTTTATATATTCAGAAATTTGTCGGTTATCAAATGCATATGATTTTTATACCTCTGAACTTCCTGCTTTGGAACAAATAAAGACTCAATGTGATGAGAAGGAAAATCATATAGACAAGTCAGATGTATTAAAAATAGAAACAATTAAGGATTTGAAAATAACTCTAGCAAATGCAATAAAGCAAATTACACAAACTGGAGACAACTGATATATAATCGGTTTTTAATTGACTGTCAACTTGTCATGTTTTATACTATGAAAGAGGTTTGAGAAGTATGGAAACTAAAGAAATAGAATCAAGAGTGTTGCCTCAGCTAAATGGAACTACTAAAGATTTGATAAATAATGGCATTTGGTTCTTGTATTCATTGAATGATTCTCCTGTAAAAGAGGCTGTTTATTGCCTTGTTGCAGATAAAACATATCTCTTGAACAATCATGGAAATATTGTCAGTGTTCCGGCAGCAGATATCCAGAAACTCAACTATAAAGAACGTTTGTTGTTTTCTGATTTGCCAAAGCCCATCGTACAGGAGAATATCGCAGTAAAATGGGCTTAATAAACGAAGATACTTGCTGGCTTTTTCTCCTTCCGTCAAGGTCAAATGCTGAGCAGCGTCATGTTTTTGATATTGCTTTTGGTGTTCATGTATTATTAGGTAAGTCGATTCCTCTTGAAAATATAGTATTGCTGATAGACGGATGCTCAGAATCTCTGCTCAAATCCACTTTTTCGGCAATGAATGTTCCAATACCACCCAGTGTGTTTACAACAGAGCATTATTTTAATGTGTTAAAGAAAAATACACATGAGAATATTGTAATCTTTGTTACTGGTCACGGAAGTATAGATGGTATTGATTCTGTAGTTCCAATTAAACCATATGATTTTTACAATGCCTTAAAAACATCACCGAATTTACAGAATTCTGTTGTGTATTTTGGTCAGTGTGAAGATGGAATCTACAATTATATTTCCTTAAAGACGGACTCAGAAGGCTTAAATGGAAGCAATATAGTTGCAATTGGAGCTTCTGGGCTTCATACTAGTTTAAGTTCTTCTACCATTATTCAGGGAGGATTATGGTCTGCAAATGTCTTTTTGGCTCGTTTATTTTCTTGGATTCAGAATCCTGTTGATGTAGATGGTGACGGAAAGTTTTCAGTAATTGATTCGTATAAATATGCAACTATCTGGACACACAATGACTGTAAAAATATCGAGCATGATTATGAAATAAAAGATGCTAAAGCAAAACTTGCCTTGTCTGTATTAAAGGAAGAACTTGAAGAAAAACGAAGGAAAGGAACTTTAACCCCAGACCAGGAATTACAGATAAAAGCTCTAGAAACTACAATAAACAATATTTCTTTTGATCAAGTACCGTGGATTTTGAATGTTTTTGTTGGCATGGAAATTTTTTTCTAATTAATAAATTACCACACGAACACCCCCCCCCATCGTATCCGTGTGGCAATTGTAAAAACTACGCTACCGTTACTTCAGAATCGATATTCGCAGTAAAGTACGTATTTCCTGGCTTGGTGACTATGCTTACGCTATAGTTGCCGGCGGCGAGGCTTCGAATATTCATGAAAGATAATCTGCATGATTTTTGCAGCTCCAGAAGGTTTTCGCTCTTAAAGGCAGAGTATGCTTTAATCACAATGCCTTCATTCATAATCACCTTCCGGTAGTCAAAGCCTTCTTCCCAGAACCCAGCATTGCTCAAAAACTGAACGGCAAAGAAAATAATTTCGTTTACACGCCAGCTTGGAAGAATGTAGGTCTGTTCGTCTTCTGACTCTTTTGATTCGGAAAATCCGTTCCCTTCTGTAATATCTGTGCAGTTACTCAAAGTTTCACCTCCATGTTGCTGCATTGCTGTAGAATCCTAGCCCTGAGTAGTCTTGTACTCGTCCATAAGGATTTCTACCAGCTTTTCTTTCTGTTTTAAGCTGAGGTTATCCTTGCTCGAAGCAAGAAGAACTTCCAGCTGCTCGTACCCGTAATTGGTGTCGTTACCAGTCAGGTAGTCGCTTGTTGTGTGAAGAATATTTGCAATATTTGCAAGTATATCTGTTCTAGGCAGACGGCCACTTGTCATATAGCGGCTGAATGCTGCTTCTGTAATACCGCATAACTCGCAGAGTTTTTTCTGAGAGTAGCGGTTCTCTTCCATTAGTTCTTTAACCCTCCTTGCAAAAGATTTTTCCTTTAATGCTTCCATAAAAGCCTTCTCCTATATAG
>JAILQA010000415.1 GCA_024699205.1 Treponema sp.
TACAAAATCCCAGTATAAATTCAAGCTAATTTATGCAAAATCCCCTAAGCTATTTTACAATATTTATGCATAATCCCCATAGTATTTTTATCAATTTCTTTTTCTTCTATATAAATTGCTTTTTTCCTTGATTTTAAGCTATTCACAGTTTAGAATATAACTAGCAACTACACCTCAGGAGGTTTAACTATGGATAAAAAAGATTTGATTACTCACAGCCCTGTGAGATATTTTGATGCTACTAATGCAGGTTTGAAAGACGGTGAAATGGGACTTATAACAGCTAAAAAAGGTCTTGGTAAGACTTCAATTCTGGTTCAGTTTGGAATTGACAGCCTTCTCAATGACAAGGCTTTAGTTCATGTTTCTTTTGACCAGCAGTCTTCAAATGTTATTGCCTGGTACTCTAGCGTACTTGCTGAAATTGCAAAGAAAAAGAGCTTTAATCTTGATGATGTAAACGAAGAAATCGTTCGCAACCGCACTATTCTGAACTTTAATCAGGAAACTTTCACTCTTCCTAAAGTTGTAAATACACTTAAGGCAATGAAAGACGGCGGTATTAAGATCAGCACTATTGTTGTAGATGGTCTTGATATGAACAAGGCTTCTGCAGATGATATCAAATGCTTTGCAGATTTTATCAAGTCTGAAAAAATGACTGCATGGTTCAGCTATACAAATGAAGCTGCAGACCTTAAGGGAACTCTTGAATCTGCAAAACTTGATTTGTTTACTACAGTTGCTCACCTTGCAGCAGAAGGAAAGGCTCTTACACTCAACATTCTTAAGAACGGCGGAGGTAAAGTAAACCTCGACGCAAAAACTTTGTTGATGTCTAAGTAAGTTTTGCTTCCCTACTACAAAAAAAAACGCACTTTTTTTAAAAAAAAGTGCGTTTTTTTTATCTCCCGCGTGTCTAAATACATGTAAACAAACTCAAATAAGGGAGATATTTTTATGAAAAAAATTACATTTGCTATTGCCGCTTTATTCGTTGTCAGCTTGTTTTCAAGCTGTGTCTATGTTGGAAGAGATGAAGATCCTTATGCTTTAATTTACATTGAGAATGACAAATCAAATGAAAAGAAAAGCAATAAGAAAGCTTCTAAATCAGAAGAAGTAATTGAATCTGATGATGAAGAAGAAACTTCTTCTACTTCAAAAAAGAAAGACACTAACAAGTCTTCTGAAAAAACTACAAAAGAAGATTCTTCAAAGACAGAAGAGACTACACAGAAAACTCAGCCTTCTGAAAGTAACCAGACATCAACTACTACAACAGACACAAGTTCTACTACAGAGCAGACAAATCAGAGTACTCAGACAACTACTCAGCAGCAGACACAGTCTGAACAGCAGACTACAAGCAGTCAGACAACTGAGCAAACACCAGCTACAACTACAGATACTACACAGACTCCAGAGCCAGAAACTCTCTACACAGTAAAAGCTCTCAATAAAACTTCTGTACCTGTTATTGACTGGTGTGTAAAGAAAGATAATATTATGGTCTTCTCTAATTCTGATGATGCACACGCAATTGAACCTAATGGAGTTGATACAATTACAAATCTTTCTGCGGGAACTTATAAAATCTACTTCTCATTCGAAGGCTATGGTTTTGGAACAGACTGGACACTCTTTGATGCCGGCGAATTTGAATTGAATGGAAATCAGACTTTTGTAATCACAGAACGTGTTCTTGAAGTATACGAACGCGCTTTCGAAGAAAGCCGTGATGCTGTAAAATAAGTTCTTGAAAAGAAATATTAAGGAGTTATGACAATGAAAAAGACATTTTTATCTGTTTTGATTATAGCAATTACACTTACAATGCTTTCGAGCTGCGTTTATATAAAAGATACTCAATTTGATATCACCTGCTACAATGATACATTCCGCACTGTTACAGACTGGTGTGTAAAGAAAGGAAAGAGTAGAACTTATGCCAATGATGATCATAACTGTAAAATCAGATCTAATGAAAGTGATACAATTCACGATCTGGATATTGGCGAATACAAGCTATACTTTACCTTTGTAGACCGATTCCGTCTTGAAGAAGATGATTATTCAAGTTCAGGAAATATCTGGCTTGATGAAGATGTAACCTTCTATATTTCAGATAAAAGCTTTTACAGTAACCGTTCAGCAGCTGGCGATGCAGAAGCAAAAGATGCAGAACTTTATTTAATCTGCTCAAACGGTCAGGAGATTCCTCTTGTAAAAGTTGAATAGCAGAATAGATTAATAATGCTGTTCGTTGTCATCCTTCCATGGGAAAAGAAAACTTCTGAGTTTGCGAGGTCCTAAAATCTCACGATCTTCAGAAAGAAGTTCATCCCATGGAATCTGACGGCGTTCTTTTTTTGTACGAAGTTCCGGATGTTCTTCCAGATAATCATATTTATATAGAAGAATTCTAAGAGCATTTGTATTACCAATCAGGATTCCAGCCATAGAAGGAAAGAAGCCGATACAAACTACAGAAAGCGCAAGCTGAATAAGATTTACAAGCGAATAAGCCAGAGTAAAGCCTGTGTTATCAAAAAGAATAATAAAGCTTTTTTTGAGGCATTTTACAAAGCCGTTATGCATTAATCCGCGGATTGGAATAAACCACTGAATTGCTAATATATAGAAGAAATCAACCCAAATAATAGCACAACCAAATGCAAAGCCCAGCAAAGAGGCCATTTCTGTAAAATAATATTTAATTGAAAAACTTGAAATCAAAAATACAGCTGCATTCAAAAGACCAAAAAGGCTACCGTCTTTCAAAACACCTGGAATAGCCTTAAAAAAGTCCAGATAGCGAACACCGTCGAAGTTTGCAATATGAGCAGCACTATCGCTGTATGCAAAAATCTCAATAGAAAGTACAACTGCACTAAAGATTAAGGCTAAAAGAGCTAAAATGCCGTTTTGAGAAGCAAGAGCATTAAGCAGAACAAGACCAATTCCTGTAAAAAGGAAAACCAGATTTGTCATTATAAGGGAAAGAAGATTATCCCAGCCATCACAAAAATTTTTTTTGATAATAAAAAAGAACATATTTAAAATTTAACAATATTTACTATTAAATACAAGAAGATTTGTGGTAAAATAGTCTTATGGACGTAAATTCTTCTATTTC
>JAILQA010000424.1 GCA_024699205.1 Treponema sp.
TAAAACAGATTACAAAGACATCATGAATGCAATTGAAAAAGAATTTATTTATGATGATTACACCTGGCAAAAAGAAAAAGGAATTAAAATCACCTATTCAGAAAGGGCAAAAGGCTTGCATAAAATTCTATATAAATGCCCATCCTGTATGACTGAATACAAAATGTCTTCAAGTGGAACTACCCTACGCTGCAATGCCTGCGGGAAAGAATGGGAAATGTCTGAGCTGAGCGAACTAAGTGCAAAAAACGGTCCGACAGAATTTTCCCATATTCCAGACTGGTATGAATGGGAAAGGGAAATGGTACGTAAAGAGATTCAGGCAGGAACTTACGGAATAACACTTACAGCCCAGACAGACGCTCTTCCAAATGCAAAACGTTATATCGACATAGGTAAATCTACCCTTACCCACGATATGACAGGCTTTACTCTTAGCGGAACCTGCCAGTGCGACAAGAAGCCCTATTGCGTAAAAATAGATGCTAAATCCCAGTATTCCGTTCATATTGAATATGATTATCTTGGTAAAAAAGGTGATTGCGTTGATTTGAATACAATCAATGACACTCTTTACGTTTACCCTGAAGGAAGTGATTTTTCGGTTACAAAAATGGCTTTGGCAACAGAAGAATTGTATAATTTCTATAATAAATAAGGGTTTTAGCGGCCAGATATGAAGTATCGCACTCTTGCCTTCAGTTTGTTCACACTGTCTTTATCCTGTATTCTTCTCCTGCTGATTTCATGCCAGGAGCAAAAAAGTATGCTTGATTTTATGGCTATGAACACCTACATGCGTATTCAGATTTACTCAAAAGCTGATTCAAAATCGCAGCAAATGGCTCAGAATATCCTTCAGGATTGTAAAAACGAAATACAAGCGCTCGAAAACATTATTTCCACTACAATTTCAACCAGCGATATCTATAAGCTGAACAATTCCTTTGGCTCTCCACTTCAAGTTAATTCATGCATTCTGGAGCTCCTTAATTATTCCAGTAAAATATACAAAAAAACAGAAGGTGCCTTTAATCCGGCCCTCTACCCCATCATCCGAGAATGGGGCTTTACAAGCGGTGACTATAAGATTCCATCTCAGGAAAAAATCGCCTGGCTCTTACAATACACTGATTTTGACAAGATTTCTTTTCCCTCCCCAAATACAAGTAATAATCCTCAAATCCAACTTCCACAAAACATGCAGCTGGATTTTGGAGCAATCGGCAAAGGTTATGCAGGTGATAAAGTTCTGGAACTTCTTCGTCAAAAAGGAATTACCTCTGCTTTGCTTGATTTTGGAGGAAACATTCAGACTCTGGGGACAAAACCTGACGGCTCTCTATGGAAGGTTGGAATTAAAAATCCCTGGGACAGCAGCGTAATCTGCTCTGTAAGCATAGATTCAAAAGCAGTAATTACAAGCGGCGGATACGAAAGATTTTTCATTGGTGACGACGGAAAAAAATACATCCATATTTTTGATTCCAAAACTGGCTATCCCTGCGAAAACGATTTAGAAAGCGTTACAATTGTTACCCCAAGCGGTAGTTACGCAGATGCCTTAAGCACATCTCTTTATGTAATGGGAAAAGAGGGAGCAATAAACTTTTGGAAAAATAATTCTGATTTTGATTTAATTCTTATTACAAAAGACCAGGAACTTCTTTATTCTGATGGCTTAAAAGATTTTGTAAAACCTTTGTACGATTCCCTGAAAGTGTCGCTCATCAACCGATAATAATCCAATAT
This sequence comes from Treponema sp., assembly GCA_024699205.1. Taxonomy (GTDB): domain Bacteria; phylum Spirochaetota; class Spirochaetia; order Treponematales; family Treponemataceae; genus Treponema_D. The sequence goes on from JAILQA010000424.1 coordinate 1,753, forward strand.
CAAGGCAAGCAATGTGTTTTCTCGTGGTTTAAGACACACAGCACACTGACTCAAGGCACTAACTGCCGATAAAGTTAAGGCCTTTCTAAGGGCAAGAAGAATTGCCCCTCTGGTAACAGAAATCTTCCAGATTTTAAACAACACTTGACCGTTTGGAATAAAAAGGGCTGTAAAAAAAATAAAAAGCCATAAAGAAATATGAGGAAGAAGAAAGATTTTTCGTCCACAGATTTTTTGAAGGATAAGCCCCGCAATAAAAGCAAGAGTTAAAATGATTATATTTTTTACAAAAAATAAAGAAGCACTAAAAGCAAGAAGCAGCAAAACAAAAGATATCTGAATAAAGCGCTTTTGTTGCAGAAATGATTTTTTCTCAGGCTCCACTACTTCACAATCATTCTGTAATAAAAGGTGACTCTGATTCATCTTTTCAATAAAATCCTTAACTTTTGAAGAGCCAGCAAGAAAGGCAACTATCAAACCACTGGCAACATTAAAAAGCAGCATTGGCCCCAAAAGTCCAAAGGTTCCCCTTCCCAGATACAAACTCGAAAGACAAATCTGTACCAAAGCACTTACAGCAGAACCAAAAACCGAAATACCATACAAAGAAATCAGTTTTTTAGAAAGCAGTTTAGAAGCTCCCCTCATTGCAAGCGCACTTAGCAGTGACTGAACAAGTGAAATGATAAAAAATGGAGAAAATAAAGTGCCCCCCATGAGAGAAGATGCAACTGCTTTAAAAACAGCAAGCAAAAAGAATAAGCCAAAATCAAGTTCCAGAGAAAGAAGAATCACTATATTTGCAAGTCCAAGCCTGAAAAAGGGCACAAAACGAGGCAAAATCATTTCGATATAAGAAAAAAGCAGTGTAAGAGCCGTAAGAAAAGCCAACTGTTCGCGTTTTTTATTCGGAAATTGCATCAAAGTTCCCCGGCTTTTGTTCAGCAAAAGTATCATTCTGAACAGAAATAATCACATCATTTGGCAGACAAACAAGAGGAGAATGCCAGCCCTGATTTACACAGGTTTTATGCGGGCAAGGAGAATCTGTAATCCGAACCCTTCCATCCTTAATTTCAAAAATTGTTTTTCCAAGCGGGCCTTCAACTTCATACACACCATTTTGATTTGCAGAATATTCATACTCTTTTCCACCGGCATTAACGACAACCTTTGAACCATGCTGCAAGATTCCGTTAACACATAAAAAAATGCCCGTAAAGAGAAAAAGAAGAATAAAAATGTAATCAAAAAGGCGTAAGTTTTTCAGAGTCATAAAATATCCCGGGGTAACGCTGTAGTTTTACTCACCACTAACAAAGATTATTCTAGCACAAACGGCTTTTATTTTCTTCCTCTTTTCATTATTATCTACTCATTATGGAAAACAAAAAACCTCTTGGATATCTCTTTGCAAGCTTACCGATTTTTTTCTGGGGAATTACCTTTGTCTGCACCAAAACACTTTTGAACGATTTTTCGGCACTTGAGATTTTATTTATCAGATTTATTGCCGCTTACATAGGCTTGTGGATTTTACGCCCAAAATGGGAAAAAATTGAAATGAAGGATAATCTTTTGTTTGCCCTCGCCGGTCTTTCAGGAGTTGTAATCTATCAGTTTACCGAAAACATTGCCATCAACTATACAACAGCCTCAAACGTAAGCGTAATTGTAAGTACCTGCCCCCTTTTTACTGCAATAATTTCACAGCTTTTTTTAAAGGAAAAGCACATCAATTTCTGGTTTATAATCGGATTTATTGTATGTATTCTTGGAATCACTCTGGTAAGCCTGAATGGCCATTCAAATCTAAGCATAAATCCAAAAGGAGATTTACTTGCCCTTCTTTCTGCAATTTCCTGGGGCTTTTATTCAATGATTGTCTCACTTCTCAACAAAAAGAATTATGATTCAATCTGTTCCACGCGACGTATTTTTTTTTGCAGTGATTTTAATGCTTCCTCTTCTTCTGGCTGGAGTACAGGGAGCATCTGAAGCTACAACAATCAATTTATCAGCCACAGTAAATAAGCTTCGTTTTTCAAAGCCATTAAACTGCATTTATCTTTTGTTTTTAGGACTGATTGCCAGCGGATTTTGTTTTACTTCCTGGAATAAAGCCTGCAGCATTCTTGGTACTGTAAAAATCACAAAAGGATTATATCTGATTCCGGTTGTAACAATCATTTTTGCCTTTTTTATTCTCGGCGAAAAAATCACCTGGATGGGGGCTTTAGGAACAGTCATCACAATCACCGGACTTTTTATTTCTGCAATTAAGACGGACAAAGAAAAGTAATTACACAGCGCCCATTACACGAATTAAAATCATGTAAATTATTGTGCCGCCAAAAATGCTGATAAGGGTGTTTTTTCTCCATAGGTAAGTCAAGATTGTAAATACAATCGCAGAGATTTCAGGCACCCATTGATTTAATGCCGAAAAACTTACAGAGCGGAGACTGTAAATCAAAAGAATCAGCATTACTACTGGTGGAATATAGCGTTCAAAAAAATGAATCAGTTTGCCTGGATTTTTTCTGGAAAAAACAGCGAAGGGAAAGAAACATGTCTGT
>JAILQA010000425.1 GCA_024699205.1 Treponema sp.
ATGGTCATAAGTTCATACTTAATTGGTTGTAGACTCCAGTTTGCAATCATTCTTAAAAACTTGAACTTAGATTCAGATCCGTTTACAATTTTTGCTTTGTATGTTGAAGGTGCAATCTGAATCATTGTTTTAATTACAGTAATAAAACTTTCCATGTGCTCAATTGCTTTTGGAATCCTGTATTGATAAAACTCTGGCAATATGCGTTCAGTTCCGTTTTTCTGCAAAGAGCGGATAAAATTAAACATCCCATAATTTGGTTTAATTTTATATTCTGGAGACATCATAAGTCTGTCTATAGCGTTATTAACTTTTTTAGGTATTTCTGGAAGGATTTCATGGCTATGTTTTTTTGGAGTAAAAGAGATTGCTCCAGCTGTGGCAGAAGCAGATGAATTACCGGAAGCTCCCGAACCGCCTGCGCCTCCATTACTTCCCGAACCAGCGCCAGATGCTGAAGTTCGGACAATTTTACCGCTGCGGTTTACTCCTGAACTTCTTGAAGATTCATCTATTGAACTGCGCTCATACATAATTTCTCCACCGAGTTTCTTAGTCATTTCTGCTGCTTCAAGTTCGTCTATATCACCGATATTTCTCCGGGTTTTGTCTAATGTTCCTGGAGCCCAGTCAGCAGTTTTGTTATGTTCATCACTCATAAAAAAATCCTCCGTGTAGGAATACTATAGGAATATTATCGGTATTATATTAATGTTCTTAAAAAGCTTCGGTTTATTATACCATAAAAGTTTTTTAGAACGTATTTTTGACCTTTTGAATCCATTATAACGCCGTCAAAAGTTCCGTACATTGTTGTGTAAGAACGTCGCAAAAAAATAATATTTAAAAGACGAGAACATAATGATTGAGGAGTAAAAGTTAAATCAACCATACTTTCGGTATCCTGGATAACCCATTTTTTTGCCATGCCAAATGGATGTGTAATTACAACGGATGGTAAAGCGGTAGGTTCTCCATCAACAATCAAAACATTGTCATTATATTTATCGGAATCTGCTGCATCAAGATTTGAATATCCCAGCTGAAAAATTATGTCCTTATCATTTATGGAACCCAAGCCCCAGACCTTGGAATATATAGAATGCATTTTAAAATAAGTGCGGTTCATTACCAGCGCACCAAGTCCTGTGTTTTTTTGATAAGGTTCTTTGTTAAAGGAAATATGACCGTTTATATTCATTGGTGCAAACCAGGTAGCTGAACAGCGTGAAGAGGCTGGTGAAGGACTTACAAACAAACAGTCCGTATGCATTTTTCCGCCGATTGGTGAAAAGAAAAATCCTTCTGCATTAGGTCTGGCTGAATCACCCTTTACTCTAAATGAAAATGCAAAATGCTGGTGCTTTCTTCCCCATGAAAGTTTTAAATATCTTCTTTTTTGATAACTTGCACATATTCCTCTGTCGGAATTAAGCGGAATATAATGTCTGCGTGTTGGAACTACAGTATGATAAACAAACTTTTTATTTGTTTTTTTATTCCAGAAAACAACCTCTGCCAGTCCAAAGATTCGGAAATCAAAAAACTCTGACATTCCAATATAATCATCTATAGAAAAAATAAAATTGAGACGACTTTTTATGCGTAATTTAGAAATAATAACAGGAAGCGGGATGCCTGCATAAGGAGCTCTCATGCCTTTTATTCCTAATTTTTGAGGTAAATCTAAATATGCGCCAAAGTTTGCTTTTCCGTTCTGAATAATAGCTTCAGGTGGTCTTTTAAATTGTCTAAAGTACACTCTAACCCCTCGTTTTTTTATTATAAAATACTTTTAAATAAGTAGCAACTTTGAATAATGTGCTATAATAGATATTTAGGAGGCATTAAGGTAATTATGGAAATAAAAACATTTTCCTTAGGAGCGGCTGGAGAAGTTACCGGTTCAAAGCATTTTCTTGAAATTGACGGGCGGCTTTATATGATTGATTGCGGTGCGTTTCAAGGAAAAAGACGTGAATCAGATGAAAAAAATCGCAACTTTTTTGTAGATCCTGATAAACTGGAATCTGTTATATTGACTCATGGGCATTTTGATCATTGTGGTTTATTGCCTCTTCTTGTAAAGCATGGTTATAGGGGAAATATTTACGCAACTCCTGCTACTCGCGATATTGCAAATCTGGTAATGATGGATAGTGCTCGTATTCAGGCACGAGATGCAGAGTTTCTTGCAAAACAGGCTTCTAAAAAAGGGGAAAAGTTTTATTGGAAACCGCTTTTTGATGAAATTGATTGTGTTGATGCGGCAAATCAAATAGTTACTCTTTCATATAACAGAAAAATGTATATTGGCCCAAATGTTCAGCTGGAGTTTTATGATGCTGGTCATATTTTAGGTTCTGCCTTTGCTAATGTTACGGTAAATCCTAACCCTTCAAATCCAGATAAGGAAGTGCGCATTTTATTTACCGGAGATATAGGACGAAAATGCAAGCCGATAATTCGTGACCCGGCTGTAAATATACCTGCTCCTGATTATATTTATCTTGAATCGACTTACGGTAATAAGCGGCATGAAGATCATTCATTTGCCATGAAAGAACTAGAAAGAATTGTCCGTGAAACTTGTCAAAAGAAGGGAAAAATAATAATTCCTTCCTTTGCAATTGAACGTGCGCAGGAGCTTGTTTTTTATCTTCATCTGCTTACCGACAAGAAAAAGATTCCTGTTCTTCCTATTTATGTTGATTCTCCTATGGCGACAAATGTAACTTCAATTTTCCGCGTTCATCCTGAATGTTATGATAAATCTGTTAATGATGCTTTCCTTAAACATCACAAAAATCCTTTTGGATTCAGTTCTCTTTCCTATACGACAAGTGTTGAAGAATCTAAAGCATTAAACACTAAAGAAGGACCTATGATTATTATTTCTGCCGATGGAATGTGCGAAGCAGGAAGAGTTTTGTATCATCTGGCAAATGAGATTTCTAATCCTGACAACACAATATTGATAGTAGGTTATATGGCAGAAAATACTCTGGGCAGAAGAATAAAGGATGGTCAAAAGGAAGTAAAAATCCTTGGAGATATGTATAAGGTTGAGGCAAAGATAGAACAGATAAACGCCTTTAGTGCTCATGCTGATTACACCGAAATGATTGAATGGCTCCAGGCAATTGATACTTCCCGCCTCAAAAAAATATTCCTGGTTCACGGCGAAAAAGATCATCAGGAAGGTTTCAAGCAGCACTTAGCCGAGGCTGGTTTTTCCAATGTAGAAATCGTCGAAGAAGAAAAAGAATACGAATTAATAATTAACAATTGATTTTCTCTTGACATTTTACTTAATTGTAACTATTATAATATTGTAATAATTACAAATAATTATTACAAAAATATGGATATGCTAGTATTCAACCTTGAAGAAAGGCGTACAATGCATTATTATTAGAGTGCGCTTTTAGCGAGTTATAAAAATAAATCAGAGGCAAAGGCTTCTGAAAAAAAATAGAGGTAAAATATATGGCTTTAAGACCGGAATGGGAAGGATTTAATCCTAGTGGTTTGTGGACAAGCGAAGTCAATGTTCGTGACTTTATTCAGAGCAATTATACAGAATATTCTGGAGACAGTTCGTTCTTGGCTGGTCCAACAAGTGCAACTAAAAAGTTATTTGATGAACTTCAGAAGTTGCAGAAGGAAGAACACAATAAAAAGTCTGTTGGTTTAGACGGAAAGGAAAGAACTGGTGTTCTTGATTTGGATACAGATATCGTATCTAGCATTACTTCTCATGGTCCAGGTTACATTTGTCCAGAAGGAAAGGATCTTGAGCAGGTTGTTGGTCTTCAAACAGACAAGCCTTTAAAGAGAGCTTTCATGCCTTTTGGTGGAATCCGCATGGCAGAACAGTCTTGCGAAATGTATGGATATAAACCAAATCCAGAACTCCATAAAATCTTTACAGAATATCATAAAACTCACTCAGATGCAGTATTTGAAGTATATTCACCAGAAATTAGAAAAGCACGTTCTGCTCATATCTTGACAGGTTTGCCTGATACTTATGGACGTGGTCGTATCGTTGGTGACTACCGCCGAATCGCTCTTTATGGTATCGATTATCTTATTGAACAGAAACAGAATGATTTTGCAAATATTGGCGACGGAACAATGACAGAAGAAGTTATCCGCCTTCGCGAAGAAGTTGCAGAACAGATTAAATGCCTTAAACAGATGAAAGTTATGGCTGCTTCTTACGGCTTTGATATTTCAAAACCAGCTAAGACTGCAAAAGAAGCTTTCCAGTGGCTCTATTTTGGTTATCTTGCTGCTGTTAAGACTCAGAACGGTGCTGCTATGTCAGTTGGTCGTATCTCTACCTTCCTTGACATTTACATTGAACGTGATATTAAGAACGGAATCCTTACAGAAGAAAAAGCACAGGAACTCGTTGACCATATCGTTATGAAGTTCCGCATGGTTCGCTTTGCTCGTATCGAAGCTTACAACCAGCTCTTCTCTGGTGATCCAATCTGGGCTACACTTGAAGTTGCAGGTCTTGGACAGGATGGACGCTCTCAGGTAACAAAGAACGACTTCCGTTTCCTCCATACGTTGGAAAACATGGGACCTTCTCCAGAGCCTAACATCACAGTTCTCTATTCTAAGAGACTTCCAGAAAACTTCCGCCGCTATGCAGCAAAGATTTCTATTGATACATCTTCTATTCAGTACGAAAACGATGATATCATGCGCCCAATCTGGGGTGATGACTACTCAATCTGCTGCTGTGTATCTGCTACTCAGACTGGTAAAGAAATGCAGTTCTTTGGTGCTCGTGCTAACTTGGCTAAAGCTCTTCTTTACGCTATCAACGGTGGTAAAGATGAAGAAGCAGGTCTTACACCAGGTGTACAGGTTGGACCAGAAATTGCACCAATTACTTCTGAATATCTTGATTACAACGAAGTTATGCATAAATATGACATTATGCTTGAATGGCTTGCAGATTTGTATGTAAATACATTGAATGCTATCCACTACATGCATGATAAATATTACTACGAAGCTGCTGAGCTTGCTCTTATCGATACAAATCTCCGCAGAACATTTGCTACTGGTATTGCAGGTTTCTCTCACGTAGTAGATTCTCTTTCTGCTATCAAATATGCAAAAGTTAAGGTTCTCCGCCGTGATATCAACATCACAGACAAAAAAGGAAACAAGATTTTTGCTCCAAATATGGCTTATGATTTCCAGATTGAAGGTGACTTCCCTCGCTATGGTCAGGATGATGACAGAGCAGACGAAATCGCTGTATGGTTGCTCAAGACATTCATTGCAAAGGTTAAGAAACACCCAACATATCGCAATGCGGAACCAACAACTTCAATTCTTACAATTACTTCTAACGTTGTATA
>JAILQA010000043.1 GCA_024699205.1 Treponema sp.
TTTGCAAGATTTCCTTTCGCACCGGAATTGAATGAGCTTTGTAATGAAGAAGTACTGGGACCAGCATACTGCGAAATAGAAGGAGAACTTAAAAGGAGTTCTGATGGTGTTAAAAAATTCATACTGCACACCGGCCTTCCCTATACTTCAAAGATCAACAGGTTGGTTTTGCAGGGACACCGTATCTTTCTTGAGTATCTGAATATCTGGAGTATGGGATTCAGGGATGAAAAAGTAATTGAGAAGTTGATGGATGCTGATTTCCATAAAATTTTTGCAGCATCTTGTCCTTATACAAAGTATCCAGCATTGGAAGGAGATATAGGATTCCTCTTTCAGTTTTATGATGAAAAAACTGTTGCAAAACTGATGAAGGGTCGTTTTTCTTCTGAGCGGGAATGTTACACAACAAGCGATGCCCTTCACTATATGATACTTTTGAATGAGGGTGGAAATCTTACGCAGAATGTAATTGACAAAATTGGCAAGGAAGGTTTTTCGGAATACAACCATAATCTCCTGATGAGAATCTGGCGCGATTTACATCCTTCTGAAGGTGAGCAATTTGAAAATGAGGCTATTTCTTATTCGGATGAAGAAAAGAATCTGGAATGGGAAAATGCCGGTTATAAGTTCTGTCTTCCGGAAAATACCAGCCGTCTGGTTGATATTGGTTCGAAGATGAATATTTGTGTAGGCCACTTGTACCGTGATAAGGCTGTGAATAAAGAATGTACGATTGTTTATGCCAAAAAGGCCGATGAATATGAGCTTTGCATAGAAGTTCATAAACATAATGAGCGTTTCCGACTGGTTCAACGAAGTGCTTTTAATAATCAGGATCCGCACGGAAATGACCTGTTGATTTTTAAGCAATGGTGCCGGGTTAAAGGTGTGAGCTGATAAAAAAAACAGTTTGCTATCACTAGATGATAGAACAGGTGTGTAGTATCATGGATAAAGTGAGGTGATAATATGAATAAGATTGTTTCGACAATAAAGGATTTATTTCCGCTTCTTATGCTGGCGATGGTTCTTGTATTAATTTTTGTGCCGCTTCCGGTTATGTTAATTCAGGTTCTGATTATATTGAATCTTGGATTTTCGCTTTGTCTGTTCCTGGCAAACTTTTTCAGCAAAACGATGATAGCCTTCCATTTTCCAAGACTGGTACTTTATTTTTGCTTATTTACCTGCGCACTCATAATTGCAACTACAAGAACGTTCCTTGCAATTTCATCGCTGGAAGAACAGATTCCTCTTGTATTGATTATTGGTCAGTGGATTTGCCGTGAGAACTTTATCTGCGGATTCTTTACTACTCTCATGCTATGTGCTTCTCTTCTATTGTTCTGCAAAATGCATGTAAGTCGGACTCAGGAAGTAGCTGCCAGATTCTGTCTAGATAGAATGAATCAGGAACTGTTTGATATTGACCAGCAGATTGCCCGTAAAGAAGTAACAGAAGAGGAAGGTGAGATTTTAAAAGAAAAAGTTCGGAATCAGATAGACCATTACAGCTCTATGGACGGTTCTGCAAAATTCCTATTGGGTACACTGGGTGCTTTTACTTTGTTGTATATTATTGCCGTTGGTGGAGGAGTTGCTGTTGGAGTTCTGGACAGAAACATGTACTGGGTACGGTTTACATGCATCTTGCAGAACAATAAAAGTGTAGCGCATAGCATGAGAGTAGTGAAGAATCCGCAGACAAAGTTCTCCCGGCAAATCCACTGGCCAATAACCAAAACCAGAGGAATCTGTTCTTCCAGCGATGAAATAGCAAGGAATGTTCTTGTAGTTGCAATTATGAGTGCGCAGATAAATACACAAAAATACAGAACCAGTCTCGGAAAATGGAAAGCTATCATCGTTTTGCTGAAAAACTTTGCCAGGAACAGACAAAGCGAAAATCCAAGATTCAATATAATCAGAACCTGGATTAACATAACCGGAATCGGCACAAAAATTAATACAAGAACCATCGCCAACATAATGAGCGGAAATAAATCCTTTATTATCGAAACAATCTTATTCATATTATCA
>JAILQA010000047.1 GCA_024699205.1 Treponema sp.
GGCGTAAAAGCAATTGGAGAGTAGAAGAGACTGGCAGAATTGTCTGAATTATCATCAGAAAAACGAAAATGAATAAAAAAAATCCTTTCCGTTTTGGAAAGGATTTTAGCGGCTCCTGCTGGGCTTGAACCAGCGACACTCGGATTAACAGTCCGATGCTCTACCAACTGAGCTAAGGAACCATTGTTCTGTCGAACGTGAATATTATAATATTGAAAAACCTCGTTTATGTCAATAACATAAATAAAGTTTTTCAAAAAATTATATAAAAATCTGTCAAAACCCAACATTAAAAACAAAGGGAGTCAAAGGCTGGAAGCAAGAAGGGCTATAAAAGTCTATCAGCTTTTATAATTGATTGCAGAAACGACTGCGGCAATACCGGCGCGGCCAACGTTGGAGCTTTTTCCTACGCCCCAGGCATCCTTACCGTTTTCTTTTGTAATCTGAACATAAGCAATAGCCTTTGTATCAGAACCTTTACCAATAGAGTGCTCGTTGAAGTATACAATATTGAATCTTGGAGCTGGTGTTTGTTTTAATGCCGCAACAAAAGCATCCAGAGGACCGTTTCCAGTAGCTGCAACTGTATAAGTTTTTCCTTCCCAAATTACGGTAGCTTTTACTTCAACATGTTCTTCATCACCAGAGCCTCTTTCGCCTTCAACATGATTCTGTGTGATTTCTTTGACTGTCAAAGGTGTTGTAGTATTTAACCAGGTTTGGGCAAAAGTCTCGTAAACTTCTTCATTTGTGAGTTCTCTCTGGACTTTATCGGCCATAGCTTTGATTTCTTTTCCAATATAAGGATGCATTGCTTTTGGTGCGTTGATTTCATAATACTTTTCAAGAATATAAGCAGCACCACCTTTTCCGCTCTGGCTGTTAATCCTTATGATTCCTTCGTACTGTCTTCCAATATCGTGGGGGTCAATAGTAAGATAAGGAACGTCCCATACAGCATTTTCTTTCATGCCGATTCTGGCTGCCATTCCTTTACGGATTGCATCCTGATGAGAACCTGAAAAAGCCGTAAATACAAGTTCGCCAGCATAGGGACTACGTTCATGAATCTGCATTCCTGTAAGTTTAGTGTACATTTCTGCAATTGATGGAATATCAGAAAAATCAAGTCCGGGATTAATTCCCTGGGTAAACATGTTTAAGGCAACTGTTACTATGTCAAGATTTCCTGTACGTTCGCCGTTACCAAAGAGACAGCCTTCTACACGATCTGCACCGGCAAGTAGGCCCAATTCGCACTGAGCAATTCCTTCTCCACGGTCATTGTGATTATGCAGGGAAATTATAATATTTTCGCGGTCAGAAATATGGCGGCAAAAATATTCAATCTGATCGGCAAACTGATTAGGCATTGCACATTCAACGGTTGTAGGCAGGTTCAGAATGATTTTGTGGTTTTTATTGCTTGTCTGGCCTTCTTCATTACCATCACAAGCCCACCATTCTTTTTTGACAGCCTGGCAAACTTCGAGAGCATAATCAATTTCTGTAGTAGAAAAGCTTTCTGGTGAATATTCCAGCTGAATCTCAGTGTCTTTGCACATAGAAAGACATTCTTTTACGCATTTTACACCGTCTATGGCAATCTGCTTGATTTCTTCCTTTGATTTATTGAAAGTATATTTTCTCTGAGCCGGGGAGGTTGAATTATACAGATGGAAAATTGCCCTTTTGCAACCCTTTAAAGATTCAAAAGTTCTTTTAATTAAATGGTCACGTGCCTGACACAAAACCTGGAGCGTCACATCATCAGGAATATGGTGACTTTCAATAAGGCGGCGCATAAATGCATATTCAGTTTCTGAAGCAGCAGGAAAACCTACTTCAATTTCTTTAAATCCTAGTTTTACGAGTAAGTCAAAATAGTCAAGCTTTTGTTCAACGCCCATTGGATTAATAAGAGCCTGGTTTCCGTCCCTTAAATCAACGGAACACCAGATTGGCGCTTTTGTGATTGTTTTTGAAGGCCAGGTTCTCTCAAATGCTGGAACCGGCTCAAAGGCTTTGTACTTTCCTGTGACTTTCATTTTGTTACTCCTATATAAAAAAAGAACCTGCCGTAATCACGACAGGTTCTGTAAAATGCATATTAAATAATAAATACACTACCCATCAATTACGGCCATTTTTGAGAAAAAATAAAGCTAGTAGTAGGGAAATGTATTTCATACTCAAAACATTAAAATAAAATATAAAAAATGTCAATTCAGACAATCACCTGATTAATCCGCTGAAAACACTATGCATTTCATCTACGAAAATTGCGGTGTCTTTTCTTAGTGACTTTAGGAAATCATTGTCATTTATATTGCCGATAACTGCTTCTTTTTCTTTTTCGTTTCGGTAGGTCATGTTGCGGTAATAATCTGTGTAATCCTTTTTGCGTGAAGAAAAAGCTGAATTATAGAAATCAAAGGCAAATACAGAAACATCATCTGTAATATTTCTGAACAAGTCGGTTGAAAAGTCTTCGATTGGGCGTGAATACAATCTTTCAAGAAGGAAAAGAGCATATCTTGTTTTGTATGCTTCATAGTTTTCCTGAACTTTATTGTAGTATTCATGAACTTCTTTCCAGTTTTTAATCTCAGATTTTTTAATTTTGGCAAAAAGTTCTTCAATCAACTGCTGCGGCATAATTTGACCACCGACATTTTCCCATTTTGTATAAAGAGGAAGCTCCCTGATTTTTAGGATAAGCTCTTCGCTAATCTGGTCTTTACCGTTGGCCTTACAGAATTGCACCAAAGTTCTTGCAGAGAAATATTTGATGAGTTTTCTGTACATTTTATAGGCGGCAACAGGTTTTTTGATAATGCCACCATATTTTTTCTGGCACTGGCTGTCAAAAAGAGTGAAATCAGCTTCTGGATTTTGATGAAGGAAGTCTTTTGTTCTTTGAAGAAGCTCTTCCTGAGTTTTTGCATCTTCAACATATTCATTTTTTGTTTCGCACAAATATTCGGCAGTAAGGGTAATTAATCTGTCAATTGCAGATACTGCTTCCTGCATTGTATCAGGGGCAAAAGGATCGGTTTCAATATTCTGAACTTTCACCTTGCGCTTATCACGTTTAGTAAACTTTGTCATATTTCTGGCGATGGCAAACATATCATAAAGCAGCCACCAGGCAGGAATAATTGTTATTGTATGATCTGTATTTGAAGGTGGTGAAACCAGGGAGAAGGGGTAAGTGATATCAAGCTCGTTTGGATAACTTCCTTTAGCAATCAGAGCAAATGAAGCAAAGCGGGAATTATGTTTGAAATCACTACATAATCCTGGCCAGAAACCACGTTTTGCAAAGATTTCTCCATCAGGACTGCGGGAATTGTGGTTACTTCCGATTGTAGAGCCCGACGCAATATTGGACTGGCCCTGGATTGTAGTTGCAATAAGGAAGGATGAATTGTGATGCTGTTCGTGGAATGGGAAAATAAGGTTGTTTAAAACTTCGCAGCAGGAAATAGTTGAATTATCCCCGAGAACAGAGTTCAAAAGTCTTGCACCGTATTTTACCTGACAGTTTCTTCCAATCACAAAGCGGATTGCAATTGCCTGATAGAAAACCTTGCTGCCATAACCAAGGATACCGTTTACCATTTCTGTTCCTTCTCCGATTTGGGAAGGTTCTTCTTCAGAAGAAAGAATTGTAATGTTCTTTAATTTGAGTGCACCCTTGATGTAAGCACATTTTCCGATTTTTGTATCTTTAATAATGCTTGAGTTTTTTACAACGGCATCATCATCAATATAACCAAAAGTATTTAATTTTTTATCGTTGCCATATTCAGTCATTTTTTTGAATGACGAAAGCAATTTTGGATCATCACGGTAATGAGACCAGAGATAGGCATCAGAAGGAATCATATCTTCAAAAGGAAGAATACTTCGACCATCATTTTCGTTGGCAACTCCAATCCAAACGCGGTGTTCTTCCGGTTCACCCGATTTTAAAATACCGTTTCCAAACTTTGAATGCTTGGTACAACAAAGTTCCTGAATATTAAAGAGAATAACTCTGTTTCCAATGCGATAATTATCCATGAAAGATACATTACGGATTACAACATCATCACCAATAACGGCATCACTTATTCGGGAACGGCGGATACCACAGGTTAAACGCAAATCGTTGTAGCGCAGAATAGCTTTACGCATTTTTCCTAAAACAATAAAGCCTGAGAAAAATGAAAAATGAATGAGATTTGGATCAAAGGCATTTTCTTCTGCATCTACGTAAAAGTTCTGCCAGGTTTTGTCCGAATTGTGATTCAGATTGTTTTCAAGGATTTCAATTTCTTCCGGAGTTAAGTGCCTTTTTCCTGCCAGCAATTCCTTCGGAACCGTATATTTCATATTTTTTTCAGATAAATATTCGACTTTAACCATGTCTGTCAGTTTATAGCATAAAAGATAGTTTAGCAATTGATTTTTTGACATTGATTTTTGAGAATACAAGATTGATAAAAAGGTGTATAATTTTCTTATGAAAAAAAATGTTTTGTTTGCGGTGTGTATTTTGTTGATTTTTCTGGTGATGCCGGACAAGGTTTTTGCGGAAAATCAGGTCAGCGAATTGATTCTGGAAAACGGGATGTCTGTTTATCTTTTGGAAGATAATTCTACACCGCTTGTAAGAATCGAATATATTTGCCGTGCAGGAACAGCTTTTCAGACTCCTTCTACAAACGGATATTTTTCACTTTATACACAATTGTTTAAGGAAGCTTTACCTCAGATTCAGTTTTCGCAGGTTTATTGTGATGCGGAGGCTGCCCATTATGTTCTTGTAGCGCCATCTTTTTATACGGAAGAATATCTGGAACTTCTGGCTCAGGCAGCTTTTTCAATGCAGTATTCTGATCAGCTGCTCGAAAGTGCGATTTCAAAGCTAAAGAATAAGCTGGCGGAAGATGAAAAAAATCCTTCTGCAATTATAAACGGGGCAATCGATTCTAGAGTTTTTTCTGCAGCTCCGTGGAAGCATGAATCTGGGGCTTTTGCTGATGCTTTTGGGTTGGAAGCACGGGCAGTTTTACAAGAGATTGCTGATTTTTGGTACACACCGCAAAATAGTGTGATTTTTATAAGCGGAAATATTGATCTTTCGCAGGTTGCACGCACAGTTAAAAGCACTTTTGGTTCTTATTATTCAAATTACAGAATACCGGCGCAAAGTAAGATTTTCCCGGCCAATCAGCAGAGAAAATATGTTTTTCATAGTCCGGCTCTTTCTCCAGAAATTACGCAAATTGTAATGCAGTATACTTCTCTGGATTTTGAAGAATCGGAATTGATTGCACAGGCTTTGAATGGAAGTATTTCTTCTTTTAAGGCAGAGATTTTGCAGGATAATTCACTTTTGATTCCTGGTTCTGATTATATAAATGCTGTTGCTGCACATAAAAATGACAGTTCGCGGGTAATAATTCAGTCTATTCTTCAAAAAAATAAAAAACTTTCTTCAACCGAGCAGGTCTTGCATTTTTTAAAAGCGGCTAAAGAAGGGATTCAAAAGCTGGAAGAGACTGATATGCTTTATGCCCGACAGACTTTAC
>JAILQA010000065.1 GCA_024699205.1 Treponema sp.
CAACGTAACCTCCGGTAAAACTAAAAAATTTGAACATTTTATTTTAGTGTAAATTCAAACAATACACAACAATACCGTTTTTTTTATGCAAAAACCGCAGACATTGTGTTATAATTGAAAAATATGAAACGAACTGTCATAGCATGTAATTCCGAAGGAATAAAGGAAAATATTTTTTCCAATTGCTGTAAAAAAATCGATGAAGAATGTACATCTCCAAAGTTAATCATTTTCTTTTCTGATTATGAGAATCTCTGGTATTATGCAAAAAAATTAAAGGAAAAATATCCAGATACTATTTCCATCGGCTCATCAACCTATACATTCTTTTCAAGTTATGGAATTGCGGCTCGTGGCCTTACTGCTATTGCAATCAATTCAGGGATTGAATGCTCCTGCGGACAAATCTATGAGATAAATAAAAATCCAAATGACTATGTTGAGCATATCCGCAAAGCCGTAAAAGAATTGTCTTCTACAGATAATACCTGCTGTCTTGAATTTTCCACGGCCTTTTCAAAAACAGAAAATCTGGTTCTCGATACACTACAAAAGGGGTTGAAAGAAACAAACATTCCTGTTATTGGAGGAACTGCAAGTGCCGGTCAAAATCAAAGAGAGACAGCAGTTGCCCTTAACGGAGACATTTTTATTAATACTTCTGTTTTTGTTTTGATACACAATTTGGAAGGAAGAATTATTTACTATAATGAAAACGCATATAAGAAAACTGATTTAATTTTTACTGTAACTGAAATCGATTGTGACGAACAAAAAGTATATCAGTTTGATAACAAGCCCGCCTCTACTGTTCTTTCTCGTTCACTGAATGTTGAACCTGAGCAATTGTGCGACAGACTTTTGTCATCACCTCTTGGCTGCATATTTGATGACAAAGTATATGCTGCAAGTATAGATAAAGTTTATAACGATAATTCGATTTCATTTTTCTCAAGAATATATAATCAGACAAAAATGACGGTTCTTAAACAGAAGGAGTTAAATACAGTATGGACACAAACTGCCCAGTACATTCTTTCACAGATTCAGAATCCGTCCTTTGTGATTTCTATTAACAGTATATTCCGAACAATGATTTTCGAAAAAGAACATAAACTCGGTGATTTTGTTTCTAAGCTTCTGGATTTTTATGAAAATTACATAGGAATGTCCAGCTACAGCGAACAGGTAAATCAGCAGAATCTGAATCAGACTATGTCTCTTCTTGTCTTTGAATAATAAATGCGGTAAAGTCAAAGTCAATAAGAAGGTCTGTGGGAAATGAAACTTGTTTTTTTAGGAACGGGCACCAGTCACGGTGTTCCAGTAATCGGCTGTGAATGTGAAGTATGCAAATCTAAAGATGCTCGGGACAGGCGGTACAGATGCTCGGCCTATATCACTTCCAATACAGGTAAAAATATTCTGATTGATATTGGTCCTGAGTTTAGGCTCCAGGCAATAGAAAATCACATAAAAAAAATAGATGCCCTTCTTCTTACCCATAGTCACGCTGATCATCTTCATGGAATTGATGATATCCGTTCCTTCAGCTGCGATTCATTCAAAAAACCTAGCGATGAACAGAATGCAAAAAAAGTTAATGCCCCGCCGATTCCGATTTATACCAATCATGAAACTCTTGAGGACGTAAAACACCGCTTCAGTTATTTTTTTATTCCGAGTAAAGAAGGCGGCGGACATGCAAAAGTAACTTTGAATGAAGTTTCTGACCCATTTGAAGTTGCGGACCTTTCAGTTACGCCAATTCCAATGCAACACGGTCACTTAGAAACTGTAGGATGGCTTTTAACCCAAAGAGAAGACGATAACTCAAAAACTTCCATTGCATATCTTACGGACTGCAATTATATCAGCGATGAATCTATAGAAAAAATCCATAAAAATTGCGGTCGGCTTGAACATTTGATTATAGACGGGCTTAGAGTAAAGGAACATTCAACGCATTTTAATTTTCTGCAGGCACTGGATGCGGCTCAAAAAATCGGGGCAAATCATGTCTGGCTCATTCATTTAACTCATAATTTAAGCCATATTCAGGTGATTGATTATATAAATGAACATTTAGGCGACTTTCCAAAGTTACAGGCAGAAGCAAAATCAGTTCTTCCTGCTTATGACGGACTGGAAATCAGTTGTTAGATTGCCTGTTAAACAAAAAAAGCCGCTTATATATAAAGCGACTTTTCACACAACAAAAATAATGATTCAATTAGTTTTCTGCAACAACTTCTGCTGCTTTTGGAACATTAACTTTTTTGTCAACAAATCCAGCTTTAAGACAGCGTGTACAAATAGTAATTGTTCTTGTTGTTCCACCAAACTGAGCTCTTACTTTAAGAAGATTTGGTCTCCAAGTTCTTCGAGTATGATTATAAGATTTACTAACCTTGTTTCCTGACATTGGAGTTTTTCCACAAATAGCACACATTCTTGACATTTTCTATTTCCTCACTTATACAAACAGTTTCCACAATTAAAGATAGTTTTAGAAGAATATAAAATTTATTGATTCTTGTCAAGACGACTACGAACCCGTTGCACTAATTCTTTAACTTCAATTACTACTAGGTTCGTACACAGTTTTGTAAGACAAAACTGTGCATTGCATCCCCAAATTATTTCCAAAATTGCATCCACAAATTACTTCCCAAACTGAGTCTCTATTTCGCGGATTTGGTCGCGGTACACAGCAGCCTGCTCATATTCCATTCGTTCTGCGCAGGCGGTCATTTCCTGAGTAAGTCGTTTTATAAGCTTTTTGCGGTCGGCAGCACGGAAAAGATTGACACCCTGTTTTAGAACCTCCAAATCCATTGTTGCCTCATCACGGGCTTCCTGCTGTTCGTGTTCAAGGATATCTTCAACTGCTTTTTTAATAGTTACAGGCGTGATTCCGTGCTCTTTGTTATAAGCTTCCTGAACTTCACGGCGATGTTTTGTTTCGCGAATTGCAGCTTCCATTGCAGGGCTCATGTGATCGGCATACATCACAACTTTACCGGCCGCGTTTCTTGCCGCACGACCAATAATCTGAATGAGAGATGTTTCAGAACGCAAAAATCCGATTTTATCAGCATCAAGCAAAGCAATAAAGGAAACTTCAGGTAAGTCAATTCCTTCACGCAAAAGATTAATTCCAATGAGAATATCGATTTCGCCGATACGCAAGGCTTTAAGAATCTCAACCCTTTCAAAAGTATCAATCTCAGAATGAATATATTTTACATTTAAACCAAGCTCTGTAAGATAATCGGTCAAATCTTCTGCCATCTTTTTGGTAAGAGTCAAAATCAGGCTGCGTTCATTGCGGTCAATGCGTTCACGAACTTCCCTGTAAATATCTTCCATCTGCCCTTCACTCGGACGAACTTCTACTATTGGATCAAGCAAACCAGTTGGACGAATCAGCTGTTCAACAACCTGAGTACTCTGTTTTACTTCTTCTGGCCGTGGTGTTGCAGTAACATAAATGATTTGATTCATTTTTGCATCAAACTCAGCCTTTTTAAGGGGACGGTTATCAAAAGCACTTGGCAGGCGGAAACCAAAGTTTATAAGATTTTCCTTACGGCTTCTATCGCCCTCGTACATTGCACCAATCTGCGGAACAGAAACATGCGCTTCATCAATCATGCACAAAAAATCATCCGGGAAATAATGAAGAAGCGTTGCAGGAGGTTCCCCACGCGCACGACCAGAAATAGGACCAGAATAATTTTCAATTCCAGGACAGGTTCCCATTTCCTTGAGCATTTCAATATCATAAGTTGTACGGGTTTTAATGCGCTCAGCTTCCAGCATTCTTCCCTGACTTCTAAAAAACTCAACCTGCTCTTCCATTTCTTTTTGGATTCTGTCGGTTGCTTCTATAAGCTTATCGCGGGGAACAACAAAGTGTTTTGCAGGATAAAAGACGGTTTCATCAAGTTCACCGGTAACATCGCGATTCAAAACATTAAAACGGCGGATTTTTACAATTTCATCCCAGTCAAGCTCAATTCTGTAAGCTTCGTCGGTTTCCATATAGGGCGGATAAACTTCAATTACATCGCCCTTTATTCTAAAATTGCCCCGCTCCAGAACATCATCATTACGGCTGTACTGTAGGGAAATCAGGGAGTCTGCAAACTTTTTTGTATTAAGCTGCTGGCCTTTTTCAACATGAACCCGCATTCCCTTGTAAACATCCGGCATACCAAGACCATAAATACAGGAAACTGTGGCAACTACAATTACATCCCGCCTTTCCATAAGACTATAGGTGGCCCTGAGCCGCATCTGGTCAATTTCGCGGTTGATGTCGCAGTCTTTTTCTATATAAAGATCCCGTGCAGCAATATAGGCTTCCGGCTGATAATAATCATAATAGGAAACAAAATATTCAACTGCGTTATTCGGGAAAAATGATTTGAACTCTCTGAAAAGCTGAGCAGAAAGAGTTTTGTTATGGCTGATAATAAGGGTTGGCCGCTGAACACGTTCAATTATTTTTGCCATTGTAAAGGTTTTTCCAGAACCGGTAACACCTTTTAAAGTCTGGAATTTATCGCCCCGTAAAAAGCCTTCACTTAATTTATCAATTGCCTGGCCCTGGTCTCCGTTTGGCTCAAAGGGAGAAACAACTTCAAATCTTCTCATAACTGCCCGATTAAATTATATTAAATTACCTGCTGATTAAAAATCAAATTATCCAATCAAAGATTTCTGCTTTTTGCTGATTGGCTCACAAGTTAAATCAACACCCAGTTTTTTAAAGATTTTGCGGTCAACTTCACTGAGCATAACCGTTGTATGAACCTGACAGCCCTTAAGATTTGGAAGCTGCTCCATGGCAAGACGACAGTTTTCATCACTTTTTGAAAGCATTGCAAGGGCAACAAGAACTTCATCTGTATGTAAGCGAGGATTATTTCCCTTAAGATAAGTCACCTTCATTTTCTGGATTGGTTCAATCATCTCTTTTGGAATAAGCTTTACCTTGTGATCAATTCCGGCAAGATGTTTTGTCGCATTTAAAAGCAGGGCTGCACTTGTTCCAAGCAAATCTGTTGTTTCGGAAGTTATGATTGTACCGTCCTCAAGTTCAATTGCGGCAGAAGGAACCTTAGATTTTGCAGCTCTTTCTTTAGCGGCAATCGTTACCTTGCGGTCATCAGCCGTTACCCCAGCCTGCTTCATCAAAAGCTCAATCTTAGCAACCTCGTTTTCAGAAGCATTTCCTTCTACAAGCTGATTAAGGGTTGCATAATAGCGGCGGATAATTTCCTGTTTAGAAGCTTCAGAACAGGCATCGTCATCAAAAATACAATAGCCCGCCATATTAACGCCCATATCAGTAGGAGATTTATAAGGATTATCCCCATAGATTCCTTTGAAAATTGCATCCAAAACAGGGAAGATTTCTATATCACGGTTGTAATTTACTGTAGTTTTTCCGTAAGCTTCCAGATGCCATGGGTCAATCATATTAACATCGTTAAGGTCGGCAGTTGCAGCTTCGTAAGCAAGATTTACAGGATGTTTTAATGGAAGATTCCAGATAGGGAAAGTTTCAAATTTTGCATAGCCTGCTTTTATTCCCCGCTTGTTTTCATGATAAAGCTGGCTCAAACAGGTAGCCATTTTTCCAGAACCAGGACCAGGGGCTGTAACAACAACCAAAGGGCGGGTAGTTTCGATATAATCGTTTTTACCGTAACCTTCATCACTGTCGATTAATGCAACATTTGAAGGATAACCGGCAATCGTATAATGATAATAAGCCTTGATATTCATTTTTTTGAGCTTGTTTCTAAAGGCTTTTGCAGCTTCCTGGCCAGTGTAATGAGTAATAACAACACTGCCTACCATCAGCCCACGACTCTGGAATTCATCCCGCAGACGGAGAACATCCTGGTCGTAAGTAATGCCCAAATCCCCGCGAATTTTATTTTTCTCAATATCAACAGCACTGATGACAATAACAATTTCTGCAACATCAGCAAGCTGCATAAGCATTTTTAATTTACTGTCTGGCTGAAATCCCGGAAGAACGCGGGAAGCATGATAATCATCAAAAAGCTTTCCGCCAAATTCCAGATAGAGTTTATCACCAAATTTGGCAATCCTTTCCTTAATGTGTTCTGATTGAATTTTCAGGTATTTATCATTATCGAATCCGTTTTTCATAACGGAATTAAATTATACTGCATACGAGGATTTTTCACAATGGATAATTTTACACAAT
The DNA here is from genome assembly GCA_024699205.1 of Treponema sp. Classification (GTDB taxonomy): domain Bacteria; phylum Spirochaetota; class Spirochaetia; order Treponematales; family Treponemataceae; genus Treponema_D. The sequence goes on from JAILQA010000065.1 coordinate 6,251, forward strand.
TTTTTTTCTATCTACACTTCAATCGTAATCTTTCTTCCAGTCGGCTCATAGCGCTGAAACGTTACACCAGCTGCGGTCATCAGCCTTTTTGAAGCCTCAACAGAAGGTGTTCCGTCGTATTTATTATCAGCGTAAATTACAGTTTTAATTCCAGCCTGAATAATTGCTTTAGCACATTCATTACAAGGGAAAAGCGTAACATAGATTTTACAGCCTTCCAAAGAACCACCGCGGTAATTCAAAATTGCATTCAATTCACTGTGAGTAACATAAGCATATTTTGTGTTGAGAGTCTCCCCTTCTCTGGCCCAGGGAAACTCATCATCAGAACAGCCAATAGGAAATCCGTTGTATCCCATAGAAAGAATCTTGTTTTCAGGATTTACAATACAAGCACCAACCTGCGAATTAGGATCTTTTGAGCGCAAACTTGCAAGCTTTGCAACTCCCATAAAATATTCGTCCCAATTAATATAATCTTGTCGTTTAAAAGTCATAACAATAATTATATACGCTTTTTTCCATTATTGCATTATTTTAAATTGGAAAACTGAACATTTTAGGTATACACTAAATATGATGGAAAACGTAACATCAGAAAATAATCTGTCAGGCATCCATATTTTGCTGTCAGAATCTTGTTTTAATCTCATTAAACATCTCGGCACTCTGATTACGACTGCTAAAAATGCACAAGAAGTGGTAGATTTTTATTCTAAATCTGAAGCAGACACTTTAGATGCAATCATTCTGCAACTTGAAGAAAAAGATTCTCTCGAGGCAGTAAAAAAAATCCGTTCAATGAACCGTCCTGATGCAAGCACAATTTCTATCCTTGCTATAACAAATAAATCACAGAAAAAATTATCCTCGCAAATGCAAGCCGGAATAAACACAATCCTTACAACACCGCTGGATAATAACCAAGTGTCGATAAATCTTCTTAAATCCCTGCACCAAAGTTCAAAACTAAGGATTAAAATGCTGAAAAATGCTCTTGATTGCGTAAATAAAGATGCCCTCACTGGAGTTAATAACAGAATGGCCTTTGAAAACTTTGAAGCCAAAATTACTCATAAGATTGTAACAAACAAAATCTCCTCTTTTTCAATCATTCTCTTTGATATTAATAATCTTAAAAATACAAATGATTTACTCGGACACGATGCAGGTGACCAGCTTATAATTGACGGCTGTAAAATCATCTGCAATACATTTAAACATAGTCCAGTTTTTAGACTTGGTGGTGATGAGTTTGTAGCATTTTTACAAGGCGAAGATTACAATAACCGGGCAGAACTTCTATCTGGCTTCCAAAAGAAAATGAACAAAGAATACTTTATTTCTGGAGCAGTTTCCATTGCAAGCGGAATGTCAGATTTTATCCCTCAAAAAGATATAAACGTCTTAGATGTCTTTAAACGGGCTGATGAGGCCATGTACAAAACAAAAGCTAAGATGAAAAAGCAGCGGGTCTAAACTAAAAACTTAGCTTTAATTGCTTCTGTTTCTTCAGAAGTAAAATTAAGTTTTTTTATAAAAAATGCTTCAAGGGAACCGTAATTTTCTTCCAGTTTTCCAAGTGAAGATTCAATAAAGGATTGCTTAGCCATAAGCGAGTTTTTAACTTTTTTTGCAAACTTGTGACTGAATTTTATAAGCAGACAGGCAAAATAAACAAACCTTGCCTTTACAACAGTGAAGCGGTTTGAATAAACATAATCCTGAATAATAATATTTCTGTCCACGCCCAAAAAAGCAAGAATCAGGGCTGCAATTATTCCAGTTCTGTCTTTTCCAACCGTGCAATGAAACAAAACTGAATAATCATCATTTGGCATAGTCAAAATTGTTCTTAAGATTTCAATCAAATTATCAAGACAATTATCAGTTACCATTTTTACATACATATCTTCCATCGTCGGCATCATAACCAGCGATTTTATGCTGTGAATCTTTTTTTCGTGACTTATCCCGGCAACCGCTTCGTTAAAAATCGGCATGTGAAAATATTTAACCCCTTCAACCACAGCATCTGGTTTTTCCAAAGCTTCTTTTTTTGTTCGTAAATCAATTACAGTCTTGAGCTTATAATCTTCTTTAAGGGTTTTTATATCGTCGTCATCAATTTTAAAAAGTGTTGTTCCTCTTATAAGCATACGGGTACGGACAGTTTTTCCATCTCTTGTTTTAACTCCGCCTAAATCCCGAAAGTTCTTTACATGCTTCAGTTTTATAAGTTCCATGATTGCAAATTATA
>JAILQA010000085.1 GCA_024699205.1 Treponema sp.
AACAAATAACCAATTAAAGTTCTGTAAAAGCAGTTAAATCCAAAAGGCACACCGGTTATAAAATCAAGCATAAGGCCAGAAACCAGACCATTAACTTCTCCATATAATCTGCCATTAAGAATTGCAAAATAAATGCTGCAAATCAAGACTAAATCAGGAATAACAAGCAAAAAAGAAATATTAGACAAAATTGTTGATTCAATTAAAACGGCACACAGCGTGATAAAAAAACTAATAAAATATGATCTTGCCATTTATCTTTTCTCCTTTAATTATTCAACTTTTGTACGATCGTTTAATTCTTTTTGATTAACAACAATTACAGTTTCCAGACGGGCAAAGTCAATTATAGGAATTAGTTCGATATTAAGCTGAGAGTTATAATCAAGAACTGTAATTTTAGAAATAGAACCGATTGGAATGTCGCGCATATAATTGTCGTTTTCGCCGGAAGTAACAATAATATCGCCGTAATGTAAATCATCAAGAACACGTTTTCTGATATACTGCATATTCAAAGGTTTATCCTGGCTTCCAAGTCCGTTTACAAGTCCTAAATCCCTTGTATTCTGGATTCTTGCAGAAACTATATTATCAATATTATAAATTGGCATTATCTGACTGGTAAAAGTTCCTACCTGAACAACTTTTCCCACAAGTCCTCGATTCCCATGCTGAATAGCTACAACCGGCATGTTTTTCTTAATACCATTTATTGTTCCTTTATCGATTGTCAGATAAGAATAAGCACTATCTAAATTACGGGAAATAATCTGAGCAGGAATATTTTTTTCATCCATTGAAACAGAAAAATCAAGCTGTTCCCGCAGGCGTTCATTTTCCTTGCGGATATCAGCATTTGTTCGCTGCATCTGTTCATAATTTTCCAGTTTAATTATAAGCTCGTTATAATCCTTTTTTAATTTTGAAAGTTCTTTTACGGAATTTACAGTTTCAACACTTCCATCAATTACAAAATGAATTCCCTTCTCTACTGTAGAAAAAATTGAAAAACCAATTTTTTTAATGCTGATAACGAAACCACCAGAACTGAAAGCTAATGATACACCAGATAAAAGAATGAGTCCTATTAAAAAAAATTCAGGAAATCTTAACTGAAAATTAAACTTATTTTTTTTTTGCATAATTTCTATTCGTTAAGACTATCGTAAATTGAACGTTCAGAGTTCATGTTCTTGAACAAACCAAAGGCTTCACCAGCTCCAAGAGCAACACATTCCAATGGTTTTTCAACAAGAATTACAGGAACATGAGTTTCCTTAGAAATAAGACGAGGAAGTTCTCTAAGCATTGAACCACCACCAGTCATTACAATACCACGTTCAATGATATCAGAAGCAAGCTCTGGAGGAGTTTCACTGAGAACGGTCTTAATTTCTTCTACAATTCTATTTACAGGTTCTTTTAAAGCTTCACGAACTTCTACACTGTCAATTTCAAGGCGTTTAGGAAGACCGGTAACTGCGTCGGTTCCCTTTAATTCCATTTTTTCAATTGTTTTTTCTGGGGCTGCGTTACCAATCTGAATCTTAAGTCTTTCTGCAGCAGGCTGTCCAATTATAAGACTGTGAACATTTCTAACATGTTTTACAATTGCTTCGTCAAACTTATCGCCACCAATTCTGATTGAGTGAGTAACAACCATACCTCCCAAAGAAATAACAGAAACTTCGGTTGTACCACCACCGATATCACAAATCATGTGTCCGGCTGGTTCGTAAATTGGGATTTTAGCACCGATTGCTGCAGCAAGAGATTCTGCAATAACTTCTACTTCCTTTGCACCAGATTTAAGAGCTGCTTCAATCAAAGCACGTCGTTCTACATCAGTTACACATGAAGGGATACCGATTTTCATTCTGATTGATTTGAACATCTGATGGCGAGGAACAATTTTTTGAATGAAATATTTAATCATTTTTTCTGTACTGTCAATGTCAGCAATTACACCATCAGCAAGAGGACGGATAGCAATAATATTTCCAGGAGTTTTGTCGAGCATTCGTTTAGCTTCTGAACCTACGGCGACAATTCTTTTGGTTCCTCGCTCAACAGCAATTACAGAAGGTTCATCAATAACCATTCCTTTATCTTTTACATATATAAGGGTATTACAAGTACCTAAATCAATTCCAATATCAGTTGAAAATCTATCAAAAAAACCCATCAAAATCCTCCCATGACTTTTTGGATAAGATATTATACATCACTTTTTAAGAATAATAAAGTAAATCTATAAATTAAATCATAAATTAATTTTCGGATAATTTTTTGTAAGCTCCAGCATGATTTACCTGGATTTTCAAAGTTTTACGCCACTCAGCCCTGGCTTTTACCATATTATTTTGTTTTTCATAAACTAAACCAATTCCATAGTGAGCATCGGCAACATTATCATTCTCTGCGATTATTTCGTTGAAGATTTTTAAAGCATCTTCATATTCTTCTTTATCTAGATAAATGTTGCCCATGAGAACTTTACTTCTGGTAAGTATATCTTCATTTTTACTTGTATTTGAAACTCTGAATAAATATTGTTCTGCAGCATTATACTGTTTGATTTTGTAATATTGTTCGGCTATTGAAAGCAGCAGAGAATCAGATTCACGCACAAGAAGGGCTTCTGTAAAGGCTGAAATACTTTCCATTGTCATTCCCAAGGAGGCATAGCTTAAGCCTAAATATTCAGGAATATCATCAGCCTGATACCCGTTTTCTTTAGCAAGGTTAAGATATTTTATAGCAAGATCAGCGTAATAGTATGTAGAGATTGTATTTTTGTAAAAATAGGCTTTTCCAAGCATATATTGCAACTGAGGAACCAGAGATTTATTTGCACTATAGAGGGCCATTCTCAGATTGTTTATACATTCATCCAGATATTCCTGAGCAAGATAGGTATCATTTTGGGAGACTGCAAGATAGTAACAGGCGTAAGAATAGTATGTAAGGGCTGTGTTGTTGTAAGGATTATCAAGCAGAAATGATTTACCAACCTCGTATAAACCAGAATAATCATATTCGGCCCATTTTTCTTTAAGTGTGTTTATAGTAATTTTATTTTTATTATGATTTTTGATAAAAAAAAGCGTGGTTGCAGCTGCACCACAAACAAACAGAATAATAAAAACTATAAGAAAGATTTTTTTCCATGAAATACGATTTTTTCTTGCGATATTTTTGTTTTCTATTCGTTTCTGTTTCATTTTCTAAAAAAAACAAATGGGACATTAAGCCGGGTTCTGATAATTGTGTTGCCACAATCATAACCATCTATCTGTATTATCTGTTACCAGATAATTCCAGCAATCTACCCGCAGTCGCAGCTCGGAAAAACCTGACTGCTGCTTGATTTTGCTCCAAATGAGGTTTACAAGCCTTTTATGTTACCATAAAAGCGGTAGGCTCTTACCCTACCTTTTCACCCTTACCTGCGCCAAAAGGCCCAGGCGGTTCTTTTCTGTTGCACTTTCCTTAGGATCGCTCCCACCGGCCGTTAGCCGGCATCCTTGCCCTGTGGAGCCCGGACTTTCCTCACCTGTTGTGGCGAACAGGCGCGACCGTCTGGTTTACCCGCAATATTCAATTATTGTTCATTCAGGATCCGGTCCGGT
>JAILQA010000102.1 GCA_024699205.1 Treponema sp.
TCCACATGTGTGCTCGATTTCTATAAGTATTGCCCAAACTCTGAACAGAATTGCCGCAAATGAAGAAAGGGAAAAACATTCAGAATATCTGGAAAAGGAAGTTGAAAAGAGAACCCGCGAATTGATTGAAGCAAACAATAAGAGAATGGAAGTTGAAGCTGAAGTTTTAAAAATCAGTGAGATTGAAAGGCAGCGATTTAGTAATGATTTGCACGATGATATCTGTCAGAGACTTGCAGGAATCTCGATGTTATGTAAAAGTTATGCAAAACAAAATGAGCTTGTAAAAAAAGAAGAGATGGAAGAACTTGCCGAACTCATAAGCGATACTTTACAGACAACAAGACAGTATGCACATAATTCTTATCCTGTTGAACTTGAAAGTCTTGGAATGAACAAAAGTGTAAGCAATTTGTGTGCTTCTTTTGAAAAACAGTCGGGAATCACCTGTGAATATGATTGGGATGTCAGCTGCAAGCTTTTCCTGGATAAGACCCAAAAACTGAATATTTTCAGGATAATTCAGGAAGCCCTTCATAATGTAGTTAAGCATGCAAAGGCAAGTCTTGTGAAAGTCAGTATAAAAAATACAAAAAATCTGCTGGTTGTAAGAATTACAGATAATGGGTGCGGACTAAAAAAAATAAAAAATGATTTTGACAACGGACTGGGATTGAACTCAATGCAGTATCGTGCGAATCAAATAGATGCAACATTTAAAATAAAACAAAATAGACCGTCTGGAACAACGGTAGAAGTTAAACTTGCAATATCAGGAGCTGAAGATTGAAAGAAGAGGCAGAACAGACAGAAGAAGTAACAAAAGTAACTCTAAAAGAAAAACTAAAAAAATTATTCGGATTATATTTTTCTTTTGCAAAAATAGGTACATTTACAATTGGCGGTGGATTAGCAATGATGCCTATGATGCAAAAGGAACTTGTTGACAAAAAAAAATGGATTACAGAAGAAGAACTTATTGATTATTATGCAGTCGGCCAGAGCACGCCTGGAATCATTGCCGCTAATGTTGCAACCTTTGTTGGTTACAAGCAATGCGGAATAATCGGTGGAATTGTCGCAACCTTGGGAATGGTCACTCCATCCCTCGTAATTATAATGATTCTTGCCAACCTCATAAACTCAATTTCTGATTATCCGATGGTTCAGAAAGCTTTAAATGGAATTAACGTTGCAGTAGCGGCTTTATTAACTTCTGTAATCGTCAGGTTTGCCCAAAAAACAATAAAAAATGTTTGGAATGCTCTTTTTATGGGAATTTCTTTTATACTTATTTTCTTTTTTCATGTTCCATCGTTTATAGTAATTCTCTGTGCAATTACAACCGGAATAATTCTTACAGTGATAAAGGTTCGCAAAGAAGCTGCACTCGCAGACTCTGCACTCGCAGACTCTGCACTCGCAGAATCTGCTCAAGAAAAGACCCTACATGAAGAATCAGATGGAGAAGAAAAATGAACCTTTTTTATTTAGCCTGCATATTTTTTTACATAGGATTGTTTACAATCGGTGGAGGAATGGTTGCAATCACTCTGATGCAGCAAACTATAGTTGCAAAAGGACTTATTTCTACCGAACAGTTTTACAATATGATTGCCATTTCCGAAAGTACGCCGGGGCCTTTAGGAACAAATATGGCAACCTATATTGGTTATACCCTCTATGGCATTCACGGTGGAATAATAGCAACCCTTGCCGAAGTACTTCCTTCAATAATCATAATAATCATAATTGCGCATTTTCTCAAAAAATTTAACCAGAATGTATATGTAAAAGGCGCACTTGCATTTTTAAGGCCGGTAACTACTGGACTGATTTTAGGACCTGCCTTACACATATTTATTTTTGCGCTTGTAAATGTTCCTGAATCAATACAAGTTTTATCTACACCTGAGGGCTGGAAAGGACTTTTTAACTGGATAGATTTGGCTGCTTATGTAGTTTTTGCTTTTCTTCTCTTAAAGTTTAAGTTGCATCCAATAATTCTTTTGATTTTGGGAGCAATTTTTGGAATTATATTCTGTTAAGTGTGATATAATAAAATTGCTAGTGTTTTAACAGACATTATGACAATCAATATTTGTAAGGAGACAAAATTATGAGTACACATATAAACGCCCCTGAAGGCGCAATTGCCCATGCTGTTTTGCTGCCAGGAGATCCCTTAAGGGCAAAGTTCATAGCAGAAAACTTTCTTGAAAACGCCCAGTGCTACAATCAGGTACGGGGCATGTACGGCTATACAGGAACTTACAAAGGAAAAAGAGTTTCTGTTCAAGGAACAGGAATGGGGCAACCTTCGCTTTCAATCTATGTCCAGGAGCTTTTTCAATTTTATAATGTACAAAAGGCAATCCGCGTAGGAACTGCCGGAGGTGTAAGTGAGGATGTTCCTTGCCGCAGTATAATTCTGGCAAATGGTGCGTGCACAGATTCAGCCTTGCAGACACAGAGATTTGGTTTTTCTCATTATGCACCGGTTCCAGATTTTGAATTGCTGAATACCGCCTATAATAAAGCAAAAGAATTAAAACTGGATGCCAAAGTTGGACTTTGTTTTTCTGGTGACCGTTTTTATGACGAAAATGAAACCTGGAAGTTCTGGAAAAAGTACGGAGTCTTAGGAATTGAAATGGAAGCCGCAGAATTGTATACTTTAGCGGCAGAGTTTAATCGAAAGGCTCTCGCTATTCTTACAATAAGTAATAATTTTGTTACTCAGGAAGAAACTACAGCAGAAGAGCGCCAGACTACTTTTACAAATATGATTAAATTAGCTCTGGAAACAGCAATAAATTAGTTATGAGGAAGTAAAATGAAACCAACATTATTAGTTTTAGCAGCAGGAATGGGAAGCCGTTACGGTGGAGTAAAACAGATTGATGGCGTAGGCCTCCATGATGAATGTCTTCTTGATTTTGCAACTTATGACGCAATGAAAAGCGGCTTTGGTAAAGTAGTATTTATTATTCGTAAAGATATAGAAGAAGCCTTCAGAGAGAGACTTTTTGACCGGATTGCCCGCAATTTTGATGCTGAATATGTTTTCCAGCAGCACGAGAGTCTTTTAAATGATGAACAGATTAAAAAATCAGAAGGAAGAACAAAACCTTGGGGAACAACTCATGCAGTTCTGTGTGCAGAAAAAGCCCTTA
>JAILQA010000115.1 GCA_024699205.1 Treponema sp.
AGGGGTGGGCAGGTTCAACTCCTGTCGCTTCCGAGAAAGCAGTTCTACTGCACACATTTGAATGAGATTGTAGCTCAGCTGGATTAGAGCATCACCCTGCGGAGGTGAGGGTCGCACGTTCGAATCGTGTCAGTCTCAAAGATAAGGTTCATCAATGATGAACCTTTTTTTATGGCTAAATCTATTTACTACAAGGATTTAGCATAAATGATTGCTTATTTTTTGTTTCCCTACCATTTGGAACGGGCACAAAAACCAGGTTAAAAAGCATTAGGATTTCGGAAAGATTTCAGAAAAGTTTCGGAATCTCTTCGAAGAAAGCCTTTTAACCACATGTTTATCGAGTTATAAACAGGAGGTTTTATGCGCCAGTTCTATCTCTACAAAAACGCGTCGGGTTACTACAATGTAATTCTGATTGATCCGGTTACCGGCATAAAAAAAGCCGATAAGAGCACTCACACAAAAGATCAGATTGAAGCTGCAACGATAGCTACAACCTGGCTTCAAAATGGAAATGTTCCTGTAGCACGTCCAAACGCAAGAAGTTATTACAACCAGGAAACAAAGTCTAGATTAAACTTAAACTTTATTGCAGAAACAATCACAAACGAAGAAGCTCAAGTCCTGATAAGTCTTCTGAACCAGCGCTTTGGTTTTGAGATCCCAGAAAAAATTGAAGCAGCTACAATAGAGGTCACAGGAACTGTTATGCAATCACATAATACACAAACAATTCCTGAAGTATCAGCTCATACGAAACAAGTTGTAAGAATTGAAAAATCTGATGTTCAAAAAACTGAGATAGAACTTATTCCGTTCCTGATGAATTTCTGGGATTTTGAAAAATCAGATTTCATACGGCGTTATATTGCGCATGGTCATCATATGACGAAACGTCATACAGAGAACATGTTGGGAATTGTCCGCAATTATTGGAAACCTTATTTTGGAACTGAAATGACAATACAGGAAATAAGCAAAACAGACTTAGATGATTTCTTTTTCTACCTGCATACTGAAAAAGGTTTAAAAGGCGGAACAGTTAATAAAATAATAAACTGTGGAAGCAGGGCATTCCGTTACCTTTTTGAAAATCAGAAAATCAAAACAAATCCAATGGCCGGAATTGAAAGATTCAATGCAGAAGAACTTGAACGAGGTATTCCAACAGAAAGTGAAGTGAGACAACTTCTTAGAATAGAGTGGAACAATAATGCCTACAAACTTGCTTTTAAGGTTGCAGCCTTCTGCGGTTTAAGAGCTGGAGAAATAAGCGGACTGCGTGTATGCGATTTGGATATGGAAGCAGACATTATTCATGTACGTCATAGTTGGAATGATACAGACGGTTTGAAATGTCCTAAAAACTCAGACGTTCGCGATTTACCAATCGACCATCAGACTTTAATGCAGCTATATTCACATGCTAAAGAAAATCCTCTGTTCAGTGATTTAAGTTACGTTTTCTTCTCACCAGTAAAACCTGAACAACCATACTGGCCATCTTATTATGTGGATGGTCTATATGATGCACTTGAAAAAATTGGTATAAGCGAAGAACAGAGAAAAGAACGCAATATTGTATTCCATAGCCTCCGACATTTCTGTGCAACAGTTCTAAGTCAGAGAGCCGACTTAAAAACTGTTCAGGCAGTAATGGGTCACAGAAGCGAAGATATGACAAAGCATTATTCAGATCACGAAACACAAGAGAAACTTCAGAATATGCGAAACATTATGCAGGTAACCTGGGACAATATATTGAGTGCGTAAATAAAAAAGGTGGTATAGAGTCGTTCGCTTCGGCCGTATTTCATACCGCCTCCGCTCACTACACTCCCGTTCAAAAAAAAAATGCACCATCCCAAAAAGGTAGCAAACAGAGTGTTCGCTATATCGCTCACACACTGTTTGCATTTACCAGTAAGCTCGCAGGGAGAAAAGTAAGCACATTCAGGACAGTCGCTTCACGCATCTGCTACGCAGTAGCGTTCCGCTTTGTGTCCTGCCTGTTTCCGCAAGCGGGTCAATTGTGGGTGAAGGGCTGCAACAACCTTCATCCGCAAAATCAATTTTTGAAAATACAAATCATCAAGACGGTTCCAGTAAGCACTCTTTTTGTATAAGCCGCCAAAGGCCTGCATCGCGCTGTAAAATTATCGTGAAGCAAAAATGTATCGCCCGCGTAGGTCGCAACTTAAAACGGCGGGCACGCAAAAGGTTTTCCCCCTTCCCCCCTGCCGCGGGGCCCCCACCCAACACCCCCTTTCCAAAAATTAAGGAATGTTATTGAACCGCTCTCGGGGGGATTAGGGGGCAAACCTTTTGCTCAACATTACAGTTGTCCCGCCGTTTTAAGATGCTCAGTGCATCGTACAAGGGCGGCTTTTTTGGGAACTCTTTTTGGTGTATGAAAGTTGCCTCCTCGCGCAGTGGCGTGTTAGCCACTACACTCGTCAGCAGGGCGGCTCTGTTGAGCCGCCCTGGTCGTTCGCATACCTGGCAAGCCTGGTACACTCACTCCCTGTGGCGCAGAAAGAAAAGCAGTAAGCAGGACTTGCGCCACATTGAATTCTCCAGAAAGGCTACGCTAAAAAAATGGCTGTTGCCATTTTTTCTTAACGCTTCGCCCTTACCGTTCACTCTTAACTCACTCCGCCCGCACGTCCTTGTGCGGGCTCCGTTACCGAGTTCTCCAGAACTGATTGATTTGATATAATTACCGAAAGGAGAAAACAAATGCTTAACTGTTTAGCTGTCGCACTTGGCGGAGCTATAGGCTCTGTACTCAGATACCTCATCGGATTAATTCCGGTAAACGAAGGATTTCTGTTCCCGATAAAAACTTTTGCAATAAATGTGATCGGCTGTTTTGTCATCGGTCTTGTAACAGCCCTGGCCTTGAAGTCCAACAACCTGAATCCAAAGCTGGTACTTTTCCTGAAAGTCGGAATCTGCGGAGGCTTCACAACATTTTCAACCTTCGCACTGGAAAGTTCAAACCTCTTAAAAAACGGACACGCCGGAATTGCAGCTTTGTACATGTTCCTAAGCATTGCTGTAGGAATCGTCTTTGTTCTGCTTGCAGAACTGCTTGTCCGAAAATAAAAAAAACGCGGGGGGGCGCGCGCAGCGGTCTAGAAATCAGCTCCAAAAAGTTTCATTTCTATAAAGAAAATTCAAAGTGCATGTGATAGATTTTTTACCTATATTTTCTTT
>JAILQA010000136.1 GCA_024699205.1 Treponema sp.
ATTTCCCTTATGAGGGCTTACAGTAAGGCAAGTGAGATTTTTGGCTCACAGGAAAATGCCGTAAAATGGCTGAAAACTCCTAATTCTGTTTTGGGGAATATAACTCCAGTTCAAGCCCTGAGTTCTCGTTTTGGTGCCGAAGAAGTTATGGATATGCTCGGTCGTATTGAATACGGCGTTTACTCCTAATGGTCTGCAAAGATGGTTGTTTTTAGAATTGCCCGAAAAGAACACATTGAGGATTTGTCTGGTCGCGGTGCAGAATTATTCGGTGGTCGCTGGAACGAAAAAGGCACTCCCGCACTTTACACTTCATCTTCTTTATCGCTTGCTGCCCTGGAAATCCTTGTACATACAGATAAATCCCTCCCGCCTGTGAATATGGCTTATGCAAAAATCTATGTCCCCGATGAAATGTATTCTATGAAAATCCTGCGTTTGGAGGATGATGAAGAGCCTGTAATTTATGGAACAAAATGGCTCAAAGAAAAATCTGCCTTGATGCTCAAAGTTCCCTCTATAATTCTTCCTTATGAATACGACCATGAGTTTAATCTGCTTTTGAATCCCCTGCATGAAGATTACAAAAAAGTTTTTGTGGCAGAAGTGCATGATTTTTCTTTTGATGTGAGATTGGTGAAGATTTAAAGGTTATTTTTCCAGTTTTTTTATAAGATTCAGAATCAGCAGTCGTTCGTCTACCGGTAACTTTTGGAAGGAGTTGATAAAATCAAGCTTTTCACCGGTGACAGCAACAGTGCTTTTATATTCCTTTCCTGTTACAAGATATTCGACAGAAACTTTCAGAGCCTTTGCAATTTTCTGTGCGTTGTAGACGCCGGGTTCTTGGGGATTTACCATGAGATAATGATCCAAAGTTCGTTTTCCAACTCCTGATTTTTCTGCAAGTTCTTTCGTTGTGAGACCTTGATATTCCATCTCTTCCTTTAAGTTTTCTCTGAATCCCATTTTTTAATAATACTCTTTTTAGGGTAATAATTTTATAAATTTGCCTTATAAAGGGTAGTGTGATAAAATATATACCTTGATAGCGGTATATTACTACGCTTTTTGGAGGAAATACTTGATAAATAGATTACAAAAAAACATAAGACATATTACGAATTTGTTTGTTTTATGTTTATTATCCTTTATTTTAGTGTGTTCTTGTAAAATAGAAACCTCTTCACCGCCAGTTATTACAGGTATAAAAATAACATCACTTCCTGAAAAAACAGTTTATTATGTTGGGGAAAGAATTGATTATACTGGTTTGAAAGTAACTGCAACTTATTCTGATGGAAGTGAAAAGGAAATTATGGATTATACGATTTCTTTAGAAGCTGGAACTACACTTACAAAGGAAGGAAAACACACTGTAGAAATTAAGTATAATGGTTTTTCACAAACTTTTTCTATTGAAGTTTTACCTGTTATAACAGAAATAAAAATCTCATCATTACCTGAAAAAACTGTTTATTATGTAAGTGAATCTATAGATTATACAGGACTACAGGTAATTTCAGTATATTCCGATGGGCATGAAGAAGAAATTACGGATTACACACTTTCTTTGGAAGAAGGAACTGTTCTTGCTAAAGAACAGACACTTACCGTAAATATTCAATTTAATGGATTTTCTACAGCATTTGATATAGAAATACGTCCTAATCAGGTTAGTGTTGTTCAAGTTACATTACCAGAACACTCTGATGTAGAAGGATTATTGTCGTATGATGAGACTAAAAAAACATTTACCGCAAAAAATGGTTTTGCATCATATACATGGTGGCTTGATTCAGAAAAGCTTTCAAATCAAACTTCATCATATACTTTAAATATAGCAAATCTTTCCTCTGGTTATCATTCATTAATGATTGTTGTAAAAACTTCTGATTATGAAAGGTATTCTGCAACAGCTACCATAAATATTATGAGAGAGGAGAGATAAAAATGAAGAGTAAAAAATACTTTTTTTCTATTATATTACTAAGTTTTCTGATTCTTTCTTGTAAGCAAACACCTTCAACTATGATGGAAGAGAATGTTGAATTGGATAGTTCAGATTCTTTTTTAAGTGTTACATTACAGGATTTGTCTTCAAGAACTATTCTGCCTGAAAAATATAATTATTCAGATTTTCAATACAAACTATATGGTACGGATTCAAATGGTAAACAAAGTTTGTTGCAGAATTGGACAGATTATAACAGTATGATTTCCTCAAAAGTGAAAATAAAAACTGGAGATTGGATTTTCGAACTTCATGCCATAAAAAACTCTGAAATTGCATTGTTAGGAATCGCCTCTGTAAATATTCAATTAGGGGAAAATAAGGTTTCATTCACGTTAACAGAAGCATCAT
>JAILQA010000159.1 GCA_024699205.1 Treponema sp.
GATGACTTTCTGGAAAAGCTGCATTTCTGGATTAAAATGATTAATAAGAATAAGCAGAAATATACAGAAATATACGAAAGAGACGATAAATATTATCTGGTTGTTGGTGACTGCATCAGAAAGGGAAAGAGAATTAAAGGTCACAGCTTTATGATTACGGATAATACTGATGAAATTAAATATCAGAAAATCATAGAAGATTATAACAAGTCTCTGAAAGATGAGGTTGATAAAAAAACTCATGAAATCATGCATATAAATGATGTTTTTGGAAAAAATGTTTCGCCTCAAATCCGTGATTATCTGCTCAAGGGCAATGTAAAGCTGGGCGGTGAAAACTGCAATATCACTATTATGTTCTGTGATATCAGAAGCTTTACAACGCTTTCCGAAAATATGCCGAGTGAAAAAATAGTTAAAATGCTGAACTTTTATTTTACCCAGCTTGAAAAATGTATTTCTGCCCACAATGGTGTAATTAATAAGTATATGGGTGATGCAATCATGGCCTTGTTTGGTGCTCCTATGCCTTCAAAAACTCATCAGATGGATGCTTTTGCCGCTGCTCTTGATATGAGGCGCACTTTAAAAGAAATAAACAAGCAGTTTAAGGCAAAAGGTTATCCTGAACTTCAGTTTGGAATTGGTATTCATTCTGGTCCTGTTTTGGCTGGAAATATTGGGGCATTGAATAGAATGGAATATACCGTTATTGGGGATGCCGTTAATGCTGCAAGCCGAATTGAAGGGCTTTGCAAAACTTACAAAAAGGACCTTTTGATGTCAGAAGACACTGCCCTTGAAATTATGACTGCAAATCCTCAGCTGGTTTTAGAGTTTGTTGATTTTACAGAGCTTCGCGGACGAAAAGAAAAGGTAAGGCTCTTTACAGATTAGTTTTTTACATTGAAACACCAAGTCCAAAAAGCGAATAATCTGCGCGGCAGGGATCCTCTGGAAAAACTTTTTTCATGCATTCTGTAAGCATAAGGTCTGTTTTATGGGATGGAGCTGCTTTTTCCGGCAGCAGTCCCATTTTTATTGCTTCCTGCATGACATGTACATCAAGGGGAATAAGAAGCTTTGATTGCGGATACCAGGACCAGAGTCCTAAATCTACCGGGGACTTTTGTCTTACCATCCAGCGTAAAAACATGTGAATGCGCTTGTTTGCAGAGCTTTTTCCTTTGGGAACAATTTTTGATTTTGGGAAAGCGGCAGAAATAAGGTCATAAAGATTTCCCCTTTTATCCAGCCATTCTTTTTCAAAATAGTCTCCAAGGCTGGGAGCCGCCATTAAAATGCTTCTCAGTTCATCAAAAAAAACATGCATGTCTTGGTAAGAATAAAAGCGATAAAACTTTTTTGACAAATCACAGGCAGAAGCTTGTGAAAGTGCATTTGCGGGCAGAAAGTCTTTTTTATATTTTTCTGATTTTATCCAGCTTGTGATGTTAGAACTTTCATTTTTTTCTGTACAGCTTATTTTATCTGCAAGCTCCAGTATTTGTCTGATTTTTGGAATAAATTGGCTTCTATTCCCAAAAGCAAGCATGGCGGCAATAAAACTTGCAGTTTCAACATCTGCTTTTTGATTTAAAGGATACCATCTTAAAAACTGGCTTGGATCTGAATCGGCAAAGGATGGCTTTTCGTATTTGTCTGCAAGAAAAATTAATTTTTGTGTTAATTCACTGGATATTTCAGAAATCATAAAAATATTTTACTGTCTAATCTAAGTTTTTACCATTCATTTTTAACGGCTTCTTTTATCACAGAACAAGAATCAGTACAAGGTACAGTATTATTCATAAATAATATATGAATGTAATATTTCTTAAGAAATGCTGTGATATAATTTTATATTATAAATCAGAAAGAATATTTACAATAAAAAAGGAGCAGTCAGTAATAATATGGCAGATTTATCACACAGAAAAGCAAAAGCAAACATTCAGATTTTGGGAAAAAATGGAAAACCCGCTGTTAATACTAAGGTGACAGTGAATCAGACAAATCATGAGTTTTTATTTGGTTGCGGAGCATTTGAAACTCTGCCTTATACAAACGGACCAGTTGTTCATAATGGAACCGGCGCTTTATCTTCAAAAATAAAACCAATGGACAGGGCTGTGCTTGAAGACCGTATGAATAAATGGCTTGGTCTTTTTAATTATGGTACCTTGCCTTTTTATTGGGGAGGCTTTGAACCTGAAGAAGGCAGTCCTCATACCGAACAGCTTATGAATGCGGCTAAGTTTCTTAAAAGCAAAAATGTAAAGGTAAAAGGACATCCGCTTTGCTGGCATACTGGCTGCGTAAAATGGCTTATGGATTATGATAATGCTACAATTTTGGAAAAACAGCTGGAAAGAATACACCGAGAGGTTTCAGGTTTTAAAGGCATTATTGATATGTGGGATGTAATCAATGAAGTTGTAATCATGCCAATTTATGATAAATACGACAATGCAATCACCCGCATTTGTAAGGAAAAAGGACGTGTAGGGCTTGTCCGCGAAGTTTTTAAGGCTGCCTATGAATCAAATCCTCAGGGAACTTTCCTTATAAATGATTTTAATATGTCTTCAAATTATGAAATATTGATTGACGGCTGTCTGAATGCTGGTGCGTCAATAAATACAATTGGTTTGCAGTCTCATCAGCATCAGGGAGTATGGGGAAAAGAAAAGCAGGAAGAGGTTTTGAGCCGATTTGAACATTTTGGGCTTCCTATTCATTTTACGGAAAATACAATTGTTGCAGGACCTCTTGTAGCTCCAGAAATTACCGATTTACAGGACGCACACTATGAAGATGATGCTTCCACTCCTGAACTGGAAGAAAAACAGGCTGATGATTTGGAACAGATGTACAGAAATCTTTTTGAAAATCATCCTCTGGTTACTGCAATTACAAACTGGGACTTTGGTGATGGTGCCTGGCTGAATGCGCCAAGTGGTTTTATCCGTAAAGACAGTTCTTTAAAGCCTGCATATACTCGACTTCAAAAGCTTATAAAGGAAGAATGGCATACAAAAGTTGAAGCAGTGACAGACGAAAATGGCTGCATTAATGTAGAAGGCTTCAAAGGAACGTATGAAATTACTTCTGACAAAGGAAATGGCTGCTTTACTCTTTCTTCTTCAACACCTTCTGTAAAGGTAAGTCTAGAATAATTCTTTTGATTTACTTCCAGAAGATGTAGCCGTTTACAGAATAATCCTTAAATAATTTTCTCTCTTCATTCCAGGAATATGAATAGGAGATAATACAGAGGATTACATTTTCATCAAGGGAATAGAAGAGGTATTCATTCTGTTCCCAGTTTGTATCTCTATCATTTCCCAGATCTGAAAGAAGGAAGTCTGTAATGTCATAGATTATGCCATCATTTTCAATTTCTGCATGTGGGATTTCGTTTGCGTATTCCTGATATTCTTTATTTATCCACCCCCATGAAGAACGGCTGTCTATGAACACTTTCATTTTCTTGTAATTGCTGATATCAATTTCTTTTGTCTGAGGGCAGTTGTAGTGTCTATAAATAATTTCCGCCCCTTTGTCGGCTTCAATATCAAATAAAAACTTAAAGTCAAACGGATGTCCGTTTATGTCTATTGCCCATTCCGGCATTTTAAGATGACTTTTGCGTGCCAGATAGTTGTAGCTGGAAAGAAGCTTCTGCCTGTCATCATCGGAAATTGTTTGGTTGATGATTTCGGCATTATATTTTGTAAGTTCTTTATTCTGTGAATCATACATATCATATTTTTCAAGTACACTTATCATTCTTTTAAGCTGATTATTGTAAGCTGCTTTTATAATGTTAAAGGGACTAAGGGAGGCAAAAATAATTATTCCAGCAAGCAGGAGAATTGAATATTTTACAAGCCTTCCTTTTTTTATGAAGGTGAGGACAATTGTAATGATTGAAAAAATTATAAAGAGAAGGCTTGAAAATCTCCAGCCGGTAAATCCGTAAGCTGTAAGGCGTATAAAATAAGCTGGAATCTGCACACAAATAAGAGGAATAAAGGCAAGGGCGCCAAATCTATAAAATATTTTTACCGCTGCAAGTTCCTTGTATTCTGTAAGAATAAAATAGAAGAGAATATAAAAACAGGAAGCAAAGGAGACGAACCAGTTTATTTGTCCATTTGGAAGTTGGAGCATAAAAAGGGCTTTGAAGAGGTAGGCGTACAAAAGGGCAATCAGGAAAAAGAATACTGGCAGAAGAATGTATAAAAAGATTACCTTAAAGGCCTTGCCAGAATCTTCTTCTTCCCGGCGGTAAAAAAGATAATAGACAAAAATGTTTACTGCAAAAACTAAATAGCAGAAAGCGGCACAAGTTCCGTATAGTTCACTTTTTGAATCAAAATCAAAAATCAGATTACTGAAGGCAAAAATTAAAAGACAGATTCCGCCCAAAAGTACTGTCGCCATCAGCCCACTAAAAAGAAAGTATTTTACAAGGCCTGCAAAATAAGTTTTTTCCTTGTCTTTTGGAATAAAAATAAAAACTGTTATAAGAATGACGGCAAAAACTATGCCCCAATAGTAAAGGTCTTCATATACAGGATTTCCAAATCCCTTGTGAGCAAAAAATCCCAGAAGGGCTCCAATACCTGCAAGAATAAGCTGGATTAAATATTTTTTTAATGGTTTTAGACTTTGTGTTAAATAGGCAGTTGGAATTGTAAATATGCAGGACATGAAAAATGAAAAGCAAAGTTCCAGAAAGAAAGTATTACCCAGAATTTTAAAATTGCTGTCTGCTTCATAAATATGAAGGGTAAGGCATATAAAACTCAAGAGACTTGCTGCAAAAATAACCCGCTCTTCCTTTAAGGAATGCAGAGTTTCTCTTATCATGTTTTTTACTTTTGAAAGTAATCTGCTTTTTTCTTTTGGATTTTCGTTCATTCTTTAATTGTACAGAATAAGTTCTGTATTTGCAAATCCGAAAGCAGTAAAATCCACCAACAGCTAAAAACTAAATTAATGTTTCCGCAGAAGAAGTTGGAATCAGTTTTTTTGCGTCTTCAGGAGACATTGGCCGCCCCCAGATAAAGCCCTGAATATAATCACAACCTATGCTTTTTAGTGTATCAAGCTGTTCTAGGGTTTCAACGCCTTCAGAAATAACCTTAAGATTCAGAATATGACCGATAGAAATAATTGATTCGACATATTTTTTTGAAGAATCGCTCGTGTTCATTACATCAATAAAGGATTTATCGATTTTAAGCATATTTGCAGTAAACTTATTCAGATAGCTTAAGGAAGAATAACCTGTTCCAAAATCATCAATAGCAACTTTAATTCCCATATCCCTTATATCGTTTATGCATTTGAGGGCTTTATCATCAGAATCAATCATAATCGATTCTGTAATTTCAATTTCAAAGTGACTTGTTGGAACCCCGCTTGATTGGATTATTTCTTTTATTTCTTCAATAAAAGTATTTTTCATAAGATGTTTTACAGAAATATTGCAGCTTATGATGATATTGCTATCCTGTGTTTTAAGAATATCTGCGAGAAAAGCAGCTGATTTTTTTAGAATCTGATTATCAATTTCATCTATTAAACCTGTTTTTTCTGCAACAGGAATAAAGGTCGATGGATTTATAAATCTGCCGTCCGTATCCTTGATTCTTGCAAGGGCTTCGAAACCTCGGAGTTTATGTGAAGAATCGTATTGTGGCTGCAGATGCATAAATACTGAGTTTGAATCGATAGCAGTTCTAACTTTACGTTCAATTTCAAGAAATTGTTCGGTGCTTGCTACAGAAGAAGAAAAGTGCAGAATTGAATTGCTGCTGTTAAGTCGTTTTATTTCATGGAGGGCCGCATCTGCATAGGAAAAAAGTGCAGCTGTATTCTCTGCATCTTCCGGATACTGGGCATAGCCGAAGCTGGCATTCATAAAATAATCATAATCATCAATTGTTATTTTCTGCTCAAGTGTGGATTTATACATGTTAATTGAATTGATGATATCTTTATCAGAGTTGTAGCCTCGGATTACCAGAGAAAATTCATCGCCACCGAGTCTTGCTACAAAATCTTTTGTTCCAGATTTTCGTGAGTTTGCAAGGTCTTTCCATCGGTTCGCGATTTCTTTAAGAACGCTGTCTCCGACATCATGTCCCATAGTATCGTTAATGCTCTTGAAATTATCCAAATCAATAGAAACAAGTGTAAACCTTGCCTGTTTCGAAATACGGTCGTTCATAAGTTCTGTACAGGCAAATCGGTTAGGTAAACCGGTAAGCATATCATTAAGTGCCTGCTGCCGAATCTTTTCCTGATATTTTTCAAGCTGCTTATTGTAGAGATAAATAATACAGGTGGTTAGCATTGTAAAAATGGTCATGAAAAATCCAGGTATGGTCGAATAATCGTGGAGTGCAAATAATTTGATAAAAAGAACTGGAATTTGCAGGGAAAAAATTGCGATGGAAGTAAAGAATCCAATCTTTCCGTAAAAGAAAGCCAAACAAATTATAGCCATATTTGCCAGAGAATTAAAAACCCCTGTAAAAATTTTGAAAGGGGTAGGAATTCCAAAAATCATTATAATGCCAGGATCACGGGAAACCCTGATTACAAGAGCAGTAGCAATAAGGTAAATTAAAATCAGACTTACAAGACCAATTGGGTGTGGTTTTTTTGAAGAAATATTTTTAAGGATTTTGTCATTGCTATTGTCAAAATCGGATATCAACTTGTGCTTTTTCATAGGGATACTCCTTATGTGTAATCTAGTTGACCATTTTATATAGTATAACATAGCACTGGGAATATTGAAAATAATATTTTTTTTATACTATCGATATGATTTTTAATTGCCTTAAAATAATAATTGACAAATTAAAATATCTGGATAGATAATGAACTATTATGAAAAAGAGAGGTTATTAGTATGGGAAAAGAATCAAAAATTGAAATCACTGAAAATACAGATTTATTTGAAAAAGAAGAAAATGAAAAATTAGAATCTTCAAAAACTTCACAACAAAAAGCAGCAACAAACTCGCAGTTAAAAGCTTCTGGCAAAGTTGATGATCCTTTGGAAAGTATTTTTAATAAAATAAGTGATATGAATCCGCAGGAAAGAATAAATGCCGGTAAATCATATTTGAATATACAAAATCAAGAAGATGGATTAATTGTTTCCCCTGAAAGTGGTTCATTACAGTTAGAAAATACTGATTTTGTAATCTATGGTAAAAACGATTTTGAGTTTCCTATAAAACGTATTTATGATTCTTCTACGGCAAAACAAGATATTCCTAGTATTATAAGTTTTATCAGTAATCTTTCGGATACAAATTTTACTTTTTATGATATGGTTGATTTACTTTCTTATTTGGGAGTAAATATAGATTATGGACAAATACGATATAGTCCAAATAATTCAATTAGAAAAATAACCGAGCTGTTAAAGGATGCGTTTTTAAGACGTGGTGGTTATGCCGTAAATTTAGGTGCAGGTTGGAAACTTAATTTGCCATATATTGTAAACATTCCTTCTGTTGTTAAAGATGTATCTAATCCAGAAAAGAATAAGAAAATTATGATGATTCGTATGCCTGGTGGTAGTTATTACCAACTTGATGCAATGAAAAGGACTTTTGAAGAATATCATTCTAATATAGATACTTATAAGTACGAAAATCATCAAAGAGAAGATTTTACACTATTCTATACG
>JAILQA010000171.1 GCA_024699205.1 Treponema sp.
GACTGGGATTCAAATTTATCTATATTTGTAGTGTAGTCAATAATTTCTACCTTTTCGGTATAATCCTTAAGATACCCTTTCAAATCCGATTCAAAAGATATTTTACAGGTTAAGAAGAGGAAAGAAGAAAGGAATATTGCAGCGAGTATCGAAAAGGTTTTTGTATATCTGTAATTAGTAATGTTTTTTCTCATAATTCTATCTTCCTCCTTTTATCAAATTAGAACATCCATCCGAACGAAACCGACGGCCTTACAAATCTTATGGACATTGGGTCCAGCTTCCGCGTTTCTTTGTTGCGGGATGGGGTAATTGCCCAGACAAAATCTGCTCCGGTTGTAAAGAACAGTTTCTTTGTCACGTAGAATTGTAAATCCGCTCCGGCATATAAGCAAGGGGCAAGTGTAAATGCAGGATCTGACTGGTGATTAGGTGTAATTACAGTTAATCCCATAAAGCCTAAAATACCAAGACCTGCGTGAATATCTGCCAGGATTCGGAATGGAACTCGTTTTTTAAGTATGAATAGAACATTTCCGTTTACTCCTGCTGTGTACATAGGGGCCTTTATTGTGTAGGATTCGCTTCCATAATCATACGAGGTATATTTAAGGTAAGTCGCATTTAAGTTCAAGCCGGCTCCCAGATAGAAATGGGCTGTCTTATATGGAATTACCGTAACTTTTGCATTCAAGCCAAAAGGCCAGAACAAAACGTCATTGTCGCCATTTGTTGTGTTTCTGTCATTAAAGAACTGTCGGAAGGAAGTTGCTCCTTCTTCCGGGGTGTATTGTTTGTATTTATCTATCATGAACAAACCAGTCCAGCCGGCTGCAACCGTAACATCAAGCGGTTTTGCAAAGCCTACGCGGATTGTTCCCGATGTATCAAAAAGTCCGCCTTCATTTACGGCACGGATATAATAGGTTCCTGTATCAAGCAGGTTAGGGTTGACTCTGATTTTTGCACGTTCGTGAAGATTATCGCGTTCAAGAACTTCTGTGGAAATTTCATACCAGTTGTTTTCAATGGTATAAACGGTATCATCACGTAATTCAAGACCGGTTATTGAGAATATTCCGCTTGGACCTTCATCAAGGAAAATTGTAACCGGCGTAACCGAAGTAATTACCGGCTGATAAACCTTTTTGACTTCAAAATAAACCCATTTTGTTTGGAAATCCATCTGATTGAGGTAGTTATAAACCTTAATCAGATAACGGTATTTGCCTGATCTGAGCGAAATCGAAACTTCTGTTTCCTTTGTTTCAATCAAATCAAGATATTCATATTCTTCATTATCGTTCAGTTTTTCCAGAAGGAATTCATAACGGAATACAGTATCGGCACCTTTCCAGGTAAAATGCTGCATAATCTCGTTATCTTCGGTCAGATAAGTTGCAGGTTTCTTTCCAGAATTCTGAGCAAAGAGACTTGTTGAAGACATTCCAAGAATAAAAGAGAAAATTATTAATGTAAGAAAAGATTTTATTCTTTTATGCATTAAGAATTTACCCCCATTTTCTTAGATTTTTTTGATTTTGCAGAAGTCTTCTTTTTCTTTGGTGTCTTCTTCTTTGCGTTCTTTATCTTCTGTTCAATATTTGCATCCGGTTCAAAGTCTTCATCAAGACCATAGCGGATTTCTTTTTCTTCACTTGTGACAACATCTTCCGGTTTTGTTTTTGGAATATTTACGGTAAATGGAATCTTCTTTGTTGCACCTTTTTGCAGAAGTTCACCTTCATAATCTGTCTGAGCTTCTACAGACCACTGCCAGCCACCATTGTATTTTCCCAAAGTATTTGCAAAATCGTCGCCTTCAAAGTGGAATTCTGTCTGATCTGGAGGCAGAGTAACTTCAAAGAGTGGAGAAGGGTCTTCTTTTTTGAAGATTCTGAAAATGTAGCGGGCAATTCCGTTCATTTTTCCCCACTTAAAGTCAACCTGAATACCATTATTTATGATATAGTCTATATTTATTAACAAATCATCCTTTGGAGAAATCATTTCTGGTACAGGGAGTTTTGGCATTTCGCGTACAGAGAAATTATTGATTACGGTTGCAGAAATGTCTATATCATCAGCTGTGTAGGCAACAACTGTCCAATAATACTGTCCTTCATACAATTTTGGCATTCTCTGCTTGTATTTTGGTCTGTTTATAGTAGAGAATGCATTTTCTTCTTCTGGAAGCTGTTCTTCCGGTAAATCCTTGTAAATGACGATTTTTGATTTTACAGGTGCTTCGATTGAACTCCAAACAAAGCTTGCAGGATCGGTGATTGCAAAAATACCGTCAAAAGAAGTTCCGTTCAAAGGCAAGAGGAGTTTTACAGGCTTTAAAATCCTCATTTTGAAAGTAGAAATATGAGTCTTGCCCGAGAATCTTGATGAAAGAGGACTTTCTTCTGAAAATGCCTGAACTGTCCAATTATATATAGTTTCCGGCATGTAATCCATAATCAAGAGGTCACTTGCATATTTTCCATCTTCCGATTTGATGTAATTTTTTTCGTAAATCGGTTCAAGCGGATTATCCTGGGTGTAAAGCTTGAGCTGATAGTAATCTGCATCTGGAACTGTTTTCCACTGGAACTTAACAGGAATTGTTGTGCGGACAATTTCTCGGCTTCCTTCTTTTGGTGTAGTAATTTCTGGGGCTTCCAAAAAGTCCTTTACAATAAGAGTTTTAGCCGGAGTAGTGTAGATTATTGGAGCTGCATCCTTATCTGTCTTGTTTTGGCAGCTTGTTGTAATTCTCCAGTAATAAGTTCCCACTTCAAGAGGCTTTCCATAAGCACTGTTACCTGAAGTTTGCAGAGAGTAAATTATATCTTTAAATGCAGCATCTCTTGCTATCTGCACTGTGGTTTTTCCGATTATATTTGTCTTCCATCTGAATGTTATATCCTGTGTATGTGTCTGCAAAAGTTTATAACCTTCAGGTGGGAAGGTGGTTTTGTGTTCAACTTCTGATTCAACAGCAAAGAACTGGCGGACTTCAGATTTATCTTTTCTACCTTCCGAATCTGTTCTTGTTACCTGCCAGAGCCAGGTTCCGCTATTAATCTCTTCTTTAGAAGTGTCAATTGCAACATAACTCTGAGTTACTGTCTTTGTAATTTCACCAGGTGCTCCATTTCGGGCTTTTTCCGGCCATAATCTGAACTCGTAGGAAAGAGCTTCCGGATTATCCTTCCAGGTAAAGATAATAGAATTATATACAGGCTCCTGATTTTTGATTTTTATCTTTGTGCTTACAATTTCATCCTGGGCTGGTTTTTGAAGCTGGATTTTTTCAAGTTTATCACTTCGTAAAATTACAAAGGAAGAGCTTTCTGAAGCATTTGAAAGTCCAATATTGTTAAATGCATAATAAGGGGTGACTTTCCAGTACCAGGTTCCCTTCCCAAGTGAAGAAATAATACATGAAGTCTGCTCTGTGCGCTGAGATACAAGCGGATTTTTAAAGTTTGGATTATCAGCTATTGTAAGTTCGTATTGGCTTGCATTTTCGCTGCCTGTCCATGCAAAACGGATGTCAGGAGTCTTGCTTCTGTAAGATGCTGTAAAATCAGCAGCATGGGCAATCAATTCCGGTTTTTTAGAGCTGACTGCTGAAATCTTTCCTGTGCAGATATCCTGACCAATGCTTAATTTCCACCAGTAGTTTCCGGCAGGAACTTCCACATTGGCAGAATTAACGT
Organism: Treponema sp.; assembly: GCA_024699205.1. GTDB lineage: Bacteria > Spirochaetota > Spirochaetia > Treponematales > Treponemataceae > Treponema_D. The sequence continues at coordinate 3,711 of JAILQA010000171.1, forward strand.
TATTGAAGGAATATGATTGAACCGGCTCTGTCATTGACTTAGAATTAAAGAGTTCCAGAATGATTTCATTTTCATTTTCATCATTTTCGGATTCGGAAGCAGTTGCGTCGGAAGTTTTTGTAAAATCATATTTCCATTCAAAAGGAATTGTCACTGTAGGACTTGAGAAACTAAGGTATTTGCTTTCCTGATCTGGCTGAGTAATAGTGAGTGCTGATTTTTCAACCGTGCCATCTTTTTTGATTTTAGCAGTTTCACCAGATTGCAGGCGCATTATTGTGTGTCCAGTCTGGGTGTTTACAATTGAAGCATTTCCTTTTTGAACCTGAAGTGTTACATCAGATGGATTGGTATCAGCAGAAATAGAAGTCTGCTTATCCATGTTAACGGACATTATTCCGGAAGTAATATTCATTCCGGAACTATTTGCAGAATCAGCATTCAATTTGCCGTATTCAATTTCTATTTCTGGCTTGTTGTCCCTAAGCAGTATTTTGGCCTGTGAATCTTCGTGCAACTCCAGAATATTTCCGCCGCTGAAATCCACCCATGCTTCAGAAAGTGGGGCAGTGCGCACAGTATCTTCGTTATAGACGGAAGAACCTGTTTGCAGTCTATCCCACAAATCCCCGTCTTTTAACTTACGCTGAGAATTATTTTTTTTGTATGCAATTACAGCAATTGCTTCTTTTTTTGTCAGTGATTCATTCAGAACTAACAGATAGCGGTAAACACTATATCCCAAGCCGAACAAACAGAGACAAATAAAGAAGATTTCAGCTATTATTGCCGCGACTTTCTTCTTCGCCAAGTTTTGCGCCTCCAGTTTTCTGTTCTGCTTCCCAAGCTTTTCTGTATGCTCTCTTTATTGCTTTTGATACAAGCCACATTATTATAATCGATGCAAAAAGAATTATCAGTGAAAGCCAGATATTCTTTTTTGTCTGGAATGTTATTGGTTCTAAGGCAGTTTCTTTACTTAAAAGGGTGATTACGCTTATGTCACCTGTTGATATTTTGCAGAATGAAGCAAAATATTCTTTTCCATCAGTGTCAGTGAATAAAAGCTGCTTATTTATTTCTGATGAAGTATTCATCTGCTTGATGAGAGGAAGTTTAGACATGCTTACGCCGGATTTTACAAGTTCAAAGTCCGGATGAATCAATAAATCTGCTCTTTCGTTTACAAGGAAGGTTAAATTTGTTATGCCAGCAGCAAAAGATTGTGTGATTGAAGTTGAATCAAAGAATACTGTTACAGCCTGATCTATTCCGCCTTCTTTCCAAGGCATCATAAGTGCTAAAACAGGGATATTAAAAATAGTAGCGGCATTTAAAACAAAAGTTTCGCCGTTTTCTGTGCGTTTTACTTCTTCTGCGTATTTTTCAAGGAAAAGCTGCACAAGCTGGCTTTCAATTTCATTTGAATTAAAGAAAGTGTCATTATAAAACTCTTTATCGCCTGAAATTATAACAGCTGCAACATCTGGATTGCGTTCAAAGAAAAAGGAAGTTGTCTGTCTTAGAAGCATGCCCGAAGTGTTTGTAGAGTTTATCAGGTCAAGCATAAGGAAAGTATTTGCACGGATGGAAGATAATTTATTTTCTACAGTTTCAGCAGTTTGCATGGTGATAGAATAATTGTTTTCTTCTGCTGTTTTTTGGATATCTGCAGTGATAAAATAGTTAGCAAGATAAACCATTGCTCCAAGAGAGATAATCATAATTAAACTCGTGACAAGAACTAATATAATTCCGACACGAGGGCTTTTGCGTTTCTTATCTTTCGTGCTCATATCAAAAATTCTTCCTTTTCTTATTATACACTTATCTTATCGGCAAAAAAAGTGCAATTCTTTAGTTTTTAATTCTTGCAGATTTAAATAGGTGTGTTAGAATTATGATATATCTAATTTCATTTATGCGAGGTGTAACATGAAAAAATTATTAGCTGTACTTTTTGTTGCTGCTTTAATGTCAGTGGGTCTTTTTGCACAGGAAAGAAAAGACGTTGAAATTCCTACAGGTTCATTTATTGATGCTCAATACAATGGCGAATGGGTTCTTGGTGTTGATCTTATTGAATTAAAAGATGCAGCAACAGGTACATTGATTTATTCTTTCCCTAAAGAAAAAAGACAGGATGACAAGGTAGAAATAACAGGCGAAGGCGCAGTATGGTCTTTCTATTGTAAAGATACATATCGAAAATATTATTTTATTAAACCTTTCTCTCTGGCACTTCAGAAAAATATTATGCTGGAAATAGACCCTGACTGGACAACAGTAAATTACAAGGTTCAGCTGGAATTTAAGGAATAGTTCTTAAGGGGAATTCCTATTATTTGTTCAGTTTTACAACTGAATCTCTTTTACATAATAAGCTCGAGATTTGAATGTCGTTTTGTTCAGGTCTCGAGTTTTTTATTAAGTTAATGAGCATTTCGGCAGATTTTTGACCAATGTCATATATCCTGATTTCCATTGTTGTAAGAAGCGGATGCAGACATTCTGCAATATCACGATTATCAAATCCAGCAATGGAAATATCTTTTCCCGGAATAAGATTGTTTTCTTCAAAATAAGTGTAAGCACCGGCTGCAATTAAGTCATTAAAGCAGAAAAGGGCTGTTATTTTTTTATCCCTAACTTTTTGTGCAAGGTTCAGCTGTGTACAGGCATTGTAGCCCCCCGAAAACTCCCAGGAAGAGGAAATCATATTTGCTTCATTGTATTCTATTGAATTATCTATAAATGCCTGTTTGCAGCCTTGTATTCGCAGTTCTGTATGAATACCCTTCTGTCCTGTGATGATTGCAATATTTTTGTGGCCCATTGTTATCAGGTATTCAGTCATATCGTAGGCAGATTTTACATCATCAATAAAAACGGCAGGAACAGATTTATCTTTACTGAAGGAGTAGGCAATTACAATTGGAATAGGTAAATCAAGGGGCAGATAATCAACCTCGCGTGAATAGGCCCCAACATAGATGATTCCGTCAACTTTAAGTGCCAGCATTTCATCTATGGCAGCGTGTACCAAATCAACAAAATCCTGATGGGTATGTTCCTTGTTCAGCCATTTTGAATAGATGCGCAGGTTTGACATTATGGAACGGTAGTTAAATTCTTCGCAGATTTCCATTATACCTTCGATAATTTTAGAAGTGCCAAAAGCGGTAATGTCATCAACAATCATTCCTATTGTACGGGAGTTTGTAGCCCTTAAACTGCGGGCCATAAAATTAGGCTTATATCCAGTTTCTTCTATTATCTTTAATACTCTTTCTTTTGTTCTTTTAGAAACATTGGATTTTCCATTCAGAATGTTTGAAACAGTTGCAATTGAAACATTACACTTTTGGGCGATTTCTTTTAACGTTACCATAATATTACTATGGTAAATTGTTTAATAAAAAAAATCAACGTTTAATTCAGGGCTTCCTCATTATAAATAATTGAATTTTAAAAAGGCTTACGGTCGTGAGTTCTGTGGCAAAATCGCGCATTAATGCGCTAAACGCTGTTTGTGGTAAAGGAACTATTGACCTGCCGCAAAAAGCGGCAGCCACAAACAGAGTTTTTTTGCCACAGAACTCACGACCTCACGCCAATTTATACTTTAAATATTTATAATGCGGAAGCCCTATATAAGGATGCAGGCAAACGCATTA
>JAILQA010000188.1 GCA_024699205.1 Treponema sp.
GAAATAATTTTTTTCATAAAATCTCCATAAAAAGAAACAAAATTGATATTCCCTTTCCGAGTCTAATTGTTTACTGAAAACATTGATTTATTTACTTTTACAAGATAGGTTTTTAAGGTTTTAATTGGAATAATTATATCAATCTTACATATAAATTGCAAAAAAAAATCCTGTTACAAAAAAAATCCCGTGTCCGACTGAATGTCTAACACGGGATTATCAGGAAGTTAATATTTATTATTTCTTACCAAAAATATCAAAGTATCCGGCAATAAATACTACCAAAATGATAAGTGGCGCAATGTAGCGGAGGTAGAACTGAACAACCTTGTTCTTAGGGAACTTAATTCCTTCTCCGGCATCAGCTTCGGCAATAAAGCCATCCCAACCCCAGCCCTTCTTGATTGTACAGAAGAGGAGGAAGAGCATAGAACCAAGTGGAAGCAAGTTCTGACTTACAATGAAGTCTTCCAAAGCGTCGATTGAACCAATGTGGGCACCAAAGTGTACACCAGACCATACACTCATACCAAGAGCAGCAGGAGTTGCAAGAACGAGCATTGCTACAAAGTTGATGAGTACGGCTTTTGAACGGCTCCAGCCAAGCTTGTCCATTGGGAATGCTACGATGTTTTCGAATACTGCAATTACAGTAGAAAGAGCAGCAAAGCTCATGAAGAGGAAGAAGAAGGCACCAACGATGCGTCCTACAACTGGTCCCATCATGTTGAATACGTTAGGAAGAGATACAAAGGCAAGTCCAGGACCTGCACCAGCGTCTACATTGAATGCAGCACATGCAGGGAAAATGATAAGACCGGCACAAATTGCTACGAAAGTATCGAGTCCAATTACGCGGAGTGATTCACCTGTAAGTGAGTGGTCTTTACCAATGTATGAACCAAAGATTTCCATAGAACCAATACCAAGAGACAAAGTAAAGAAAGCCTGTCCCATAGCGGCATAGATTGTATCCCAAAGTCCATGTTCACCACTTACAAGAGCCTTGAAGTTTGGTTTAAGATAGAAGGCGTAACCAGCACCAGCTCCAGGAAGGAAGGCTACATAAATTGCAAGACCAATCATAATAACAAGCAAAGCTGTCATCATGATTTTTGTAATGCGCTCTACACCCTTCTGAAGACCTAAGAAACAGGTTCCAAAACCAATAACAATAACTATAGCCATCCAGATAAGGAGGGTTGAAGCTGTACTTGCGGTTGCACCAAAAGCGGCTCCAACTTCATCCGGAGTCATTCCTGTAAACTTTCCGCTAATCATTTCAAAGAAATATTTAAGGAACCAGCCGGAAACTACTGTATAGAACATCATCAAAAGATAGTTTCCTGCTATAGCAAAACCGCCATACCAGTGCCATTTTGTACCTTCTGGCTCAAGTGTCTTAAAGGCTTCTGACATACTCTTGCGGGAAGCTCGTCCAACAGCAAACTCACAAACCATTACAGGCAATCCCAAGATTACAAGGAATACCAGATAAATTAATACAAATGCGGCTCCACCGTATTTTCCTGTAATGTAAGGAAAGCGCCATACATTTCCTAATCCGATTGCACATCCAGCAGACAAAAGCAAAAATCCAAGTCTGCTGCCTAAAGTTTCGCGATTCTGCGATTCCATAATAAAACTCCTAATTTTTTTAAAATAAATTATTAAGATAAGTTATTATAGATAGAAAAACTTTGTTATGTCTAGTGCAGAACAAAGGCAAGACTTGTGGCAATCAGCAGTTGAGCAATATAATAGAAGACAAGATTCAAAACTCTGATTGTGTATATTTTTTTCTTTCCAAAGTTATTAAGAATTAAAAGGATATCGCTTGTGGCAAATAGAACTGCACCGATGGCAAAAAGCAGACAGTAAAGACTTTTTGGAGAAGAAATTAAATTAAAAATTGCAATGCTTGTCATCAGGAAAAGAGCTGTTATATAGAAGACAGCGAAAATCTTGTAAGTAATTTTTAATTCATCCAGAATCAGGTTCAAAATAATAAGAGTGATTGCAGCTCCTATAATTCCACAGATTATACTTGGTAGAAATAAAGAAGCAGTTTTTAAGAGTGCAACTAAATAGAAGATATGTCCAATAAAAAATAAAGCTGTTCCCAAAAGAAAAGTTGTGTGCTTACTTTTTTCAAAGGCAAAACGTAGATTTATAACAACATCACCAAATCCGTCAAAAATCAGACCGGTTACAATACAAGCTGCAAAAAGAAGATTCTGACTTTTCTGCATGGCGACAATTCCTAAAAGGATAAAAGAAAGGGAAGCCAATCCCTTATAAAGCAGAGACAATTTGATTTTTCCCTGCTTTTCTATAATCAAAAAGGTTAATTGAAAAAAACAGCATAATACATAGAAGAAAATGAAAATATTCATAAATCGATTATAACAGATTATTCAAGTTTTATAAACGAAGATTTAAAACACGTAGATTTAAGGCTTCCGTTGGCCTGGATTAATGCCTTTTTTAGTTGCCATTTTGGGAATATGCCCTTATATTCAATTATATAGAAGTTACTTGGAGGAAATATGAAAGTTTTAATTTTATCCTGTAATACAGGTGGCGGACATAATTCAGCGGCCAATGCAATTAAAGAAGTTTTTGATGAAAGAGGTCATTTTTGCCGCGTAATGGATGCACTTTCTTTTGGCGGACAAAAGGCTTCTGATTTGGTTTGCGATACTTACATAGAAATGGTAAAGAAAACGCCAAAACTTTTTGGTGAGATTTATAAAATGGGAAATAAACTCGGTCAGTTCAATCAGGAAAATGGAAAGCACCGTTCACCAATTTATTATGTAAATAAACTCTATGCAGATGCTCTGGAAGAATATATTAATCAAAATGAATATGACCTGGTAATCTGTGTTCATATTTTCCCGGCTGAGGCAATGACCAGTTTGAAAAAGCATAACAAGATTCATATTCCATTTTATTTTGTGGCAACAGATTATTATTGCCCTCCTATGCTTGAAGAAACAACCCCTGATGCAATTTTTATAGCCCACAAGGACAGTACTTTTACTTACCTGAAGCATGGGGTAGATAAAAATCTGCTGATTCCAACTGGTATTCCTGTTTCGCAAAAGTTTCTTACTAAAAAGGATAAGGCTGAAATACGAAAAGAGCTCGGTCTGAATATGACTGATGAAGTTTTCCTTCTTATGAGCGGAAGTATGGGTTACGGTGATTTACTTGATACAACCCGTTATATTTTTGACAATGGAAATGAAAATACAAGAATCATTGCAATCACAGGTCATAATGAAGAACTTTATAAAGAGCTGGAATCTACTTTTAAAGATGAAAAAAGACTGATTCTGGTTGGATTTACAAGCAATGTTCCTGATTATATGGATGCCTGCGATCTTCTTCTTACAAAACCGGGCGGACTTTCAAGTACAGAAGCTCTGGCAAAAGGTGTTACCCTAATTCATACAACGCCGATTCCTGGCTGCGAATCTGAAAATGTACAGTTCTTTACGGAACATCATCTTTCGGTTTGTGCAACAGAAGCTTCAGATGCAGGAAGGCTGGCAATCGATGTCATGAAAGATAAGTTTTTGCAGAATCAAATACTGGAAGCACAGAATAATTACCGCTGCATTAATTCTGCAAAACAGATTGTGGATTATTCTGAATCCCGTTCATATACAGGTTCTGAATAATAAACATCATTATCAGAAGGAGACGGTCTATAAGTTTGTTCATCATAAAATGATTCATCTTTTTTGGACTGTTTTCTAATAAGCTTCAAACTTATTATATCAAGGAAAATTACATAAAAGATGAATAAGTATGTAAGGTTTCCTGCCTGTTCTGACAGAAGAAAATCATAAATTCCATGCAGGAGGGTTGGAATAAGAAGTGCTTTGATTTTTGCCAGACCTATAAATTTTTTGTTTGCGGAACGCATTTTTGCACGACTCATATAATATCCCATAAAGAGACCAAATGTGGTATGCCCTGGGATTGAGAAAATCGCTCTTGAAATGGAAACGCCGGTTCCATAGTTAATGACATACATTACATTTTCTATTGCCGCAAATCCAAGAGAAGCAGAAGCCCCCTAAACAATTCCATCAAAAGTATGGTCAAAATCCTTGCTTTTCCATACAAAAAATAGAAATACCAGCCATTTTGAAAGCTCTTCAATCAGCGCA
>JAILQA010000216.1 GCA_024699205.1 Treponema sp.
TTGTATGTAAAATTGATTTCTTTATTCTCATTTATCTTTCCTTTTTATTCTTTTTGAATATAACAATAACACAACTGTATATTATTTGAGAATTACTAAAAATAAATACAGTGATTTTTCAATTTGCATATACTAAAAGAATAAAAAGGAAAGATAAATGAGAATAAAGAAATCAATTTTACATACAATTATTATTAATGTTTTGATAGCAGGGGTATTTCCCCTCTTTTTCAGCTGTAATAATGGATTTTTTGCAAATAAAAAGCTTCCTTCTCCTAAAAATCTGATGGTTTCCTCTATTACTTCAGACTCTGCGGTACTTTCCTGGGAAGCTGTAGATAATACCCGACTTTATTATATAGCCTTGCGTGCAGAAGGATATAGCTGGACTGGCGATGTTGTTTTTCCTGTAGATTCATCACAGGATACCGGTGAAAATGATTCAACAGCTACAGGCAGATTTATTATTTCAGAAAAAAATACAGACAATACTTATAAATTAACTTTAAATAATCTTTATTACGATCACAACTATGAGGTTAAAGTTTCTGCCATGCCTTACGAAGAGGATTCCTTTGAAGAGAGTAAACCTTCTAAAACAACTTTTAAAACTTTACAAGAGGTAATTCCTGCTGGAGAACTAAAGCGACCTGAAAATGTAAAAATTGAAACTATTCCAAAAAAATCAACAGTTAAAATTTCTTGGGATGCTGTTGAAGGTGCTGCATTTTATGATATTAATTTGACTTATATAACTGATTATTATTGGGAAGGTCCAGACAGAGAATTTGAAATAACCCGTACGGTTCCGGCTTCACAAACTTTCCTTGAGGATTCGTCTATGTCCAGTCTTAACAATGTAGATGTAATCTGGTATAGAGTAGCAGCCCGTAATTCAGATTTTTCTGATCCCTGCCGCTGGTCAAAAAACAAATCTATAATGTTGCCAAGAAATTAGTTTTTAGCCTGTAAAAACATCTTCATAAAAACACTTGAACAATTACTCAAATGAGTTTATACTAAAAACAGTTGAATAATCATTCAAATGAAAAAATGAAGGTGTTTTTTTATGGGAAAAAATGAATTAACCTGTGATTGCCTTGTAATTCACAGTGAAGCAGTTGAAAATGTAAAAAATGCATTTCCTGATGAAGAAGTTATGCTTAATCTGGCTGATTTCTTCAAGATTTTCAGTGATAGTACCCGAATAAAGATTCTCTATGCCCTCGACAAAAGCGAACTTTGTGTTTGCGATATTTCTTCTCTATTAAATATGACAATTTCTGCCGTCTCACATCAGTTAAAGCTGCTCAGGGAATCAAACCTTGTCAAAACTCACCGCGACGGAAAAGTAATTTATTATTCTCTCGCCGATGAACATGTCCAGAAAATTATCGAATGTGGCTTAGAACACATTTTGGAAATTAAGAATTAACAATTTACAATGGACGATTGTCAATTATCAATTGTAAATTGTCCATTGAATTACGGAGGTTTTTTATGGAACAGGATATAAAGGAATTAAAAAAAGAAGATGAATTAGACAAACTTGAGCATGAGACACATGTTCACGACCATCATGAACACGATGAGCACGAGCATGAACATGAAGGCCACGAACATCATAATCACGAGCACGAGGGCCATGAACACGATGAACGCGATGAACATCATCACCACGAACATGAACATCACGAACATGAGGACCACGAGCACCATCATCATCACCACGACCACGATGACGACCACTGCGACTGCCATGACCACCACGATCACGATGGCTGTTCTTGTGGACACGAGCATGGGCATCATCATGATACTTGCAACTGCGGTCATGAGCATGGACATCACCATGGCGAAGAAGAAGAGGATGAACTTAGCGTAAAACAGATAATCATTGCCGCTCTTCTTTTTGGACTCGGCCTTATACTCGAACATCTTCCACTTGCAAACTGGCTGCCTTCGGTTAATGCCCTTATTTTTGAAGGCGCAATGATTGCCTTGTATTTTGCCGCTTATATCATCTGTGGAAAAGGCATTCTTCTTGGAGCAGTAAAAAATATTATTCACGGACGCTTTCTGGATGAACAGTTTTTAATGGCAATTTCCTCTGTTGGTGCAATCATCCTTGGAAAATACGAAGAAGCCGTTGCAATTATGATTCTCTATCAGGTTGGTGAAAAGTTTGAAGATTTTGCAGTCGACAAATCCCGCGATTCAATCGAAGAAATCTCCAAACTCAGACCAGACCACGCAACTGTTAAAACCGAAAATGGTGATGTAAACAAATCTCCTGATGAAGTAGAAACTGGTTCAGTAATCATTGTAAAACCTGGCGACAGAATACCAATTGATGGTGTGATTGTAGATGGCGAAAGTTTTATCGATACTTCAGCTCTAACTGGAGAAAGCATTCCTCGCCGTGTTTCTGTTGGCGACGAAGTTCTTTCCGGTTCAATCAATAAGCAGGGAGTTTTGGAAATCCGTACTACAAGAATTGCCGGTGAATCAGCTTTGAGCCGAATCCTTAATCTTGTAGAAAATGCAACCGAAAACAAGACAAAGTCTGAACAGTTTGTTACCCGTTTTGCAAAGGTTTACACTCCGATTGTCGTTGGTGCAGCTCTTGCCCTTGCAATCATTCCAAGCCTTGTAGTTGGATTTATGACTGGTAACTGGACCTGGGCCGAAAACTGGAGTACTTGGACTTATCGTTCTTTGATGTTCCTTGTTGTAAGTTGTCCTTGTGCCCTGGTTATTTCAATTCCTCTTTCTTTCTGTGGTGGAATTACAGCTTCTGCCAGAAAGGGTATTTTAATCAAAGGAAGCACCTATCTTGAAGCTCTTGCAAAAACAAAAATTGCCGTATTTGATAAGACTGGAACTTTAACAAAGGGTAATTTTGTTGTAACTCATATTCATTCAGTTGATGAATCAATTTCAGAAAACGAACTTCTTGCAATCGCAACCCACACCGAAATGTTTTCAACCCACCCGATTTCAGCTTCTTTAAAAGCGGCACATCACGACAAATGCTGCGACAAAGTAAAGCTGGAAAATGTTCAGGAAATTGCAGGCGAAGGAATCAAAGCGACAGTTAATGGAAAGGAAGTTCTTGCCGGAAACATCAAGCTTATGAATCAGTTTGCTATAAAATATGATGAATGCCCTGAACATCAGGATGGAACGATTGTTCATGTTGCCTGTAACGGAAAATATGCAGGACATATTGTAATCAGTGATGAAATTAAAGATGATTCGCAAACTACAATCGATAATCTTAAAAAGATTGGCGTAGATAATATTGTAATGCTCACCGGAGATAACAGTCGTGCCGCAAGAACAGTTGCTGAACGCCTTGGTTTACATAAGGCTTACGGCGAACTTTTGAGTGCCGACAAGCTTTCTAAGGTTGAAGAGCTGCTCAAAGATTTGTCTAAAGATGGAAAGAAGCGTGGAACTTTAATTTTTGCAGGTGACGGAATAAACGACGCTCCTATTTTAGCCCGTGCAGATGCTGGAATTGCAATGGGTGCAATGGGAAGCGATGCCGCAATCGAAGCTGCTGATATCATCCTTATGGAAGACAAACCTTCAAAGATTGTAGATGGAATTAAAATAAGCCGCCGTACAGTAAGAATCGTTCACGAAAACTTAATCGGTTCGCTTGCAATCAAAGGTGCAATTTTAATTCTTTCTGCTTTTGGCGTAACAAATATGTGGGTAGCCGTTTTTGGCGATGTAGGTGTTACAATTCTTGCAGTTTTGAACAGTTTGCGTTTGCTTGGAAGAGGACGAAAGAATTAAGCAGGTGCAAGCTCTTCAAACCAGTTTTCAACTTGCAAATCACTTACTTCCTGGATTGCCGCAAAATGTTTTGTATTGCGGGTAACCAGTACCATGTGATTTGCAAGTGCAATTGCGGCTATCATGCTGTCTTCTTTTTGGGTTGGTTGTCCAATCTTTTCAAGCTTGGCTCTAAGTTGTGCTTGTATTTCTGCGGCTTTTTCAGAAAAGTTTTTAATCTTAAAACTTTCATAAACATCATCTTTTATAAAACTTTCAAGATATTTTTTATTAATTCCATCTGGTAATCTATAAAGCCCGAATAATAGTTCCTGCCATACTGTTGTACAAATTGCACAGTCAGAATTATGTGCAGCAATCTGTTTAATTACGTTAAAATCTGCATCGTGTTTAATAATCTCAGAAACAATATTTGAATCTAAAAGATAGTGAGGTTCTTCTTCATTGTAATTTATCATCAGTCGTCAAACACTCCATCAAAAATATGGCTTTCGTAAGTATCAGGTGTATTGTCCCGAACGTCAAAAATCTCATCAATCTGTTTATCAGTGAATAGCCCGGCTGTTTTTTTGCGGAACTCAGCTGCACGATCAAGAATTGAGGCTTTGGGTTTCATGGCAATAAAACTATTGTACTCATCAATCGAAATTAGAACTCCAACAGTTTTATTTCTTCTGGAAATAAAAACAGGTCCAACAGTTTCTGCCTGATGTATAAAATACGGCAGTTTATTTTTTGCTTCGAAAATTGGAATTGTATTCATAGCGATACCTCCAATAAAATAATACAATTTGATAGCTATAAAGTCAATGAATAAATAGCTATATTATTAATCTTTCTCGACCTTGTATTGCTTCAAGCCACTTTATTTTTCTAACAATTCCTTTTATACTGTTATTATGTCTTACGAAGTAACAGCTACAAGGCGTAGACCGCAGCAATTCGAACATCTTGTTGGACAGGAGTTTGTTGCAGAAACGCTTAGAAACTCAATAAAATCGGGAAAAATTGCACACGCTTATTTATTTTCTGGTCCACGTGGTTGTGGAAAAACTTCTACAGCCCGTATTCTTGCAAAAGCATTGAATTGTCAGAACGGACCAACAGATAAACCTTGCTGTCAGTGTTCAAACTGTCAGGAAATTACAAAGGGTTCAAGTCTTGATGTAATAGAAATAGACGGTGCATCAAACACAAGTGTAGAAAATATCAGGCAGATAAAAGATGAAGTAATGTTTCCTCCTTCAAACTGCCGTTATAAGATTTATATTATCGACGAAGTTCACATGCTTTCGGTAAGTGCTTTCAATGCCCTGCTTAAAACAATCGAAGAGCCGCCAGAGTATGTAATCTTTATTTTTGCAACTACTGAGTTACAGAAGGTTCCTGCTACAATTAAATCACGCTGCCAGCAGTATAATTTCAGACTGGTAAGTATTGATAAAGTAAAGGAATGTCTTGCTCAGGCTGCTGCAGAACTCAATATTAAAGCTGATGATGAAGCTCTTTTCTGGATTGCGCGCGAATCTACAGGTTCTATGCGTGATGCCTATACGCTTTTTGATCAGGTTGTTGCCTTTAGTGACGGCTATATCACTTATGATAAAATCCGCGATAAGCTTGGACTTGTCGGTATAGACAGATTAAACACACTTTTTGAAGCCTGTGCAACAGGAAAAACTGATGAAGTTTTAAATCTTCTGGACAGTTTTTTACAGGCGGGGGTTTCTATTGAACAGTTGATTTCCAATTCCGCTGATTATTTGCGCAGTCTTTTGCTGATAAAAAATGGAATTACCAAGGAAGCTTTACTTGGAAACTCTGTTGAACGCTATAGTTCTGTAGTTTTAAATAGCTGGAATGTAGTTCAGCTTGAAAGAGCCTTGTCTATTTATCTTCAATTATATAGAGATATAAGATATTCGCTTTCTCCGCGTTATGAGCTGGAATTGAGTTATTCACGCTTGTGCTGGTTGAATCAGTATGTTTCAAATGCAGAGGTTAAAAAAGCAATTGATGCGGCTCAGGCTTTATTGGCTGGCGCTCCAGTTGCAGGTGCTACAATCGCCGCTCCTGCTGCCACTTCAACTCCAGCATTATCTGGTACAAAACCTGCTCTTAGCATAAATCCTATTCCAAATGGATTGCCAAGGCTTTCAGGGCTTGATGAACCAGATGAGAATGAAACTGCATCTATCCCTGATGCAGCTGATGGGGGAAAGAGCAACCCTTTTTATAATGGCGGTTCACTGCCGCCTGAACAATCAGTGAGCAATTCTGAAAATCAGAATGTAGAAAAAAATCAGGTGGTTGAAAAAGAACTGGATGAAAGATTAAAACTTCATATTCCCGAAGCTAATATGGTTGGCGACGAAGTGCTTCCTACCGTTTATGTTCCAACTATGGATTCTGCTTCCTTCAATTATGCACCTGATTCTTCATCCGATGATTTACAATCCGACGATTCCTGGGCAAACACAGAAGTTCCTCCTGACGATGATTATTCTTATGAAGAAGTCGAAAATCAGGAAGCCGAATCTTATTATGAACAGCAGGCCCCTTCACCAGAAGTGATATCTTCTTTTTCTGATGCTTCATCTAGTGCTTCAAAAATTACAATGGCGGATGGAAGGGAAGTGCCTGTAAATCAACTTAAAGGAACAATTCTTGCAAATCTTTCTGTAAATGATACTTTTACAGCTGCTGCTTTGGAACGCACTGGTGAATGGTCTTGCGGGCCAGATTATATAGAAGCAATCGTTACATCAGATTATGACAAATCCATTATCCAGAAATGTATTCCGGTTTTGAATGAAGAAATATCTAAGGTTTGTGGAAAAAATATGTTTTTTAAGTTAAAGTTACTCAAGCAAAGTGATGATTCTAAAACTGTTGAAATACCCCAGCAGGTGAAAATTTTGCTTGAAACTTTCAAGGGCTCGATTGTAACTGGGAAACAGTAAAAGTTTTAAATAAAAAATATGGGAGGAATGATTTATGAATCCTTTTGAGTTTTTAAAAAATACAAGCGCAATAAAAGAACAGTCTGAAAAATTAAAGGCGGAATTAGGAGAGCTTACCGCAGAAGGTTCCTCTGGCGGAAGAATGGTGACGATAAAGCTTAACGGTCATTTTGAAATGCTTGAAATAAAGCTTGACCCAATTTGTGTTGATAACCGTGATGTTCAGATGCTTGAAGATTTAATTGTTGCTGCCCACAATAATGCGATGGAAAACATCCAGGCAAAAATTAAAGAAAAAACTGCTTCGCTTCTTGGCGGAATGGACTTATCTCAGTTCGGTTTGTAATGTTTGTTCTTGCAAGGAACACCAACTATTTTTATTTTATATTATGAATACTTTTGATGAATTAACCAACAATTTTTCCAGACTCCCGGGAATCGGTAAAAAAAGTGCTATCCGAATAGTAAACTGGCTTTTAAAACAGGATAAAATCTATGTCCAGAAGTTTTCCCAGAATCTTGGAATCTTACAGGATAAAGTTAAACCTTGTTCAATCTGCGGAACCTGGACAGAAACAGATCCGTGTCCAATTTGTTCCAATCCGCTGAGAGATAATTCTCAGATTTGTGTGGTTGAGCAGGCGCAGGATGTTTCAACAATAGAAGCTTATGGTGAATATAAAGGGCTTTATCATGTTTTGGGGGGTCTTATTCGTCCTCTTGATGGGATTGGCCCTGCTCAACTGGCAATTCAGCCTTTGCTGGCTCGTATAAGGGATGGAAAAGTTTCAGAGATTATTATTGCAACCAATCCTACGGTTGAAGGCGATACAACTGCCTTATATTTGAATAAAGTGATTCTGGAGCTGGGACTTGAAAATCCTGTCAAGGTTACACGACTTGCAACCGGTATTCCTGTTGGTGGTGATTTGGAGTTTATTGATAAAAGAACCTTGGCTTTGAGTTTTCGAGGAAGAAGTTCCCTCTGATTATTCAATTGTGATATTCAATTACAATTCAATTGCAACTCAATTACAATTTACAGAAACTTAATCAGGACAAAAAAAAACGCCCCATACGGAGCGCTTTTTTTATGCAAATCTATATCTATCGGAGAAGAGAAAGTACATTCTGTGTGCTCTGATTTGCCTGAGCGAGCATTGCTGTACCAGCCTGAGAAAGTACGTTTGTCTTTGTGAATTCAACCATTTCAGAAGCCATGTCTGTATCACGGATGCGTGATTCAGAAGCCTGAAGGTTTTCAGCACCAATATCAAGACCTTTAACTGTCTCTTCAAGACGATTCTGGTATGCACCAAGGTCAGCACGCTGTTTGTTGATCTTTTTCAAAGCTTCATCCAAAGTTCCGATAGCACGGTTAGCTTCGTCTGGAGTTTCCAAAGTCATGATAGATTCATCACCAACGTTGCGGAGACCAAGAGCCATAGCAGACATTGTTCCAATGTAAACCTGAGTTCTCTGATCCATGTTAGCACCAATATGGAACCACATAGAACCTGTAACAACATTTTCACCTGTTGGGCGGGCAAAACGACCAGTCAACATGTTCATACCGTTGAATTGAGCACAAGAAGCAATTCTGTCAACTTCAGCAATCAAAGAAGAAACTTCAACCTGAATCTGCATACGATCTTCTGCAGCATAAATACCGTTAGAAGACTGGATAGCTAATTCACGGATTCTCTGAATGATGTCAGTTGTTTCCTGCAAATAACCTTCTGTTGTCTGAATGAATGAAATACCATTTTCAGCATTTTCAGAAGCCTGATTCAAACCACGAATCTGTGCACGCATTTTTTCTGATACAGCAAGTCCAGAAGCATCATCACCTGCACGGTTGATTTTCATTCCAGAAGAAAGCTTTTCCATGCTTTTCTG
This sequence comes from Treponema sp., assembly GCA_024699205.1. Lineage (GTDB taxonomy): Bacteria > Spirochaetota > Spirochaetia > Treponematales > Treponemataceae > Treponema_D. The sequence goes on from JAILQA010000216.1 coordinate 8,670, forward strand.
CTGATTTAAATCCTGAATTCCCTGGGAACGCTGAGCAAACATAGCACTCATATTGTGATTAATAACCATAATAATCTCCTTATTCTTTGGTTTATTAAAGATAAAACACTTCGGTGGGGGGAATACTTTTGTAAGTATTGTTCTAACCACAACGTGGCTAAAAAACACCTCGTGCTTTACCTCACGGGTTTCCACCACCCTTTACTTGATAATCGGAGGAGGGAAAAAAAAGTTTAGAAAAAAAAGCAAAAATTTTTAATTTTTTTGCTTTTTTTGGGAAAAACAGAGAATTTTAGTCGATATTATGGGAATTTTTCCGGCAATGAGGGCAGCCGAGTATATGAACGTGACTTTTTGAGACTGATTTATTGAATAATCTGGCGGTTAGGGCTTCATCTGCGGCAAGATTTGCATGGCAGACAGGGCAAGTTCTTCTTACTCCAGGTTCCGTTCCAGGGTAGCAGTGAGGACAGCCCGAAATTGTACATAACTGATCAGGCACATTTCTGGGACGATAGACTTTTGAAATTATATTTTCACCCTTAAAAAGTCCGCTCTGGCAGACTGGACATTTTACCTGCTGTAAGTTGTGCCTTAGTTTTTCTGCTTCTTTCAGGGCTTGGGCACGCTTTTTTCTATTAAGATAAATGAGAATTCCAGCAAGCAGAATGATTATAATAAGAACTGCAAAAAATAGAGTGAAAAAGTCCATAAAAAAAATATAAACCATAATTGAAAAAAAATGTATATCTATTAAAATGATTGCAGAAAAATTAAAGCGTTTTGAGAGTTCGTCACTTTATATCACAGGAAGGTTTTTATGTCAGATTTTTCAGTTGCAGCGGTATTTTCAAATCATTGTGTTTTACAGAGAGATAAGGTTATTTCAGTTTTTGGCAGCGCGGGAGACGGCTGTAAGGTTTCTGTAGAATTATATGACCAGAAGCAAAGTCTTTTAGCAAAAAATAAATCGAGGGCAAAGGACGGAAGATGGCTGGTTCAGTTAGAGCCGCAAAAGGCTCAGAATGATTGCAGTCTGATAATTACCTGCGAAGGCTTCAAAAAGATTTTTACAGATGTTGCAATTGGTGAAGTCTGGCTTGCCGGTGGTCAGTCAAATATGGAGTTTGAATTACAGAATTGTACAGAAGGTCCTGATGAATTAAATCCGTCTAAAAATCCGGAAAATCCAAATGTGCGTTTTTACTATACAAATAAAATTGCCTGGATGGACGAAAAATTTTTTGAAGCAGAGCGTAATACCTGCTGGCAGACCTGGGACAGCGAATGGAAAAAATTCTGGTCGGCTGTTGGATATTTCTTTGCAAAAAAGCTTGCTGCAGACCTTGGAGTTACCGTCGGTGTAATCGGTTGCAACTGGGGCGGAACAAGTGCAAGTGCCTGGATGAATCGCGAAACTTTAGAAACAGATGCAGAGCTTAAAACTTATCTTGATGAACAGGAAGAAGCAACAAAAGGAAAATCCATTGAGCAGCAGTGTCAGGAGTACGACAAATACGAATCCGAAAACAATATCTGGAACGAAAAATGTGCAAAACTATACAGTGTCGAACCTAATCTTGAATGGGATGAAGTTCAGCGGAGAATCGGTCCAAGTCAATGGCCGGGACCAAAATCATGTAAAAATCCTTATAGACCGACTGGCTTGTATGAATGTATGTTAAAGAGGATTATTCCTTATACACTCAAAGGAGTTTTGTGGTATCAGGGAGAAAGTGATGATCACAAGCCCCATAGTTATGCAAAATTATTTACCAGAATGATTGATTTATGGCGCACTGACTGGAATGAAGCAAATCTTCCTTTTGTTTTTGTACAGCTGCCGGAACACCGCTACAAACAGGATAAAGATTTTAAACACTGGTGCTTAATCCGCGAAGCTCAGCAAAAGGTTCATAACACGGTAAAAAATGCCTTTATGACCTGTGCCCTGGATTTGGGACAGTACAATGACATTCATCCAAAGTCAAAAAAAGTTCTTGGTCAGCGTATGGAAAAAGTTGCTTTGTCTTCAGTTTATAATCAATGTGAGGAAAAGGCTGCCTATTCCCCAATGCTTCAATCTTATTACGTAAATGAAAAGTCAATCACTCTTACTTTTTCCAATGCAGAAGAGGGCTTTATTCAGAAGGCAGATGATGAAGAATTGACTTACTATAAGGAAATGGAAGCTGCTCAAAATACTCCACTTCCTGCTGATTTTACAGGCTTTGAAATTGCGGGAAGTGATTGTATTTATTATCCGGCCCAATTTGTTTTTGGAAAAGAAAAAGACCATCTGAATACAATCACTCTTTCAAATCCAAAAGTTCCAGAGCCGCTTTTTGCCCGATATGCCTGGTACAATTATGGACCTGTTACAATTTATAATAAAAACGGCTTGCCTCTTGCTCCGTTCAGGACAAGCCTTCATGATTCCCTGGATTCAAAAGCAAAAACAGAACATGCTAAAATCCAGCAGATTATGACAGTAGGCTAGGGGCTTTCAAAGGAAAAAGAAATGGCAGAAAGAATAGATAAACTTCTTGCCCACGAGGGCTATGGCAGCAGAAAAGACATAAAAAAACTCCTTCGCTCAGCAACAGTTTTGCTCAACGGAAAGCAGATTTATGATTCATCAATTCAGATAAATCCTGCAGTTGATGAAGTGTTGGTTGATGGCGAGCTTGTAGATTTTCATCAGAACATTTTTATTATGATGAATAAAATCATGCATACAGTTTCTTCTACAAAAGACGGTGAACATCAGACTGTTTTTGATTTGCTGGATGATAAGCTGCGAACTCCCTATCTGCTGGAAAAACTTCATTTGGTGGGTCGCCTGGATATGGATACAGAAGGCCTGCTGCTTTTTACAACCGACGGAGAGTTTACACATAGGGTCACATCGCCAAAAACGCATGTAGATAAAACCTATTTTGTAATTCTGGAGCACGCAGAAACAGACGAGTCAAAGGCTCAGATAGAAAGATTGTTTGCAGAAGGAATTGAAGTTGGCCCAGAAGACAATGAAGCAGGATTTAAATGTCAGCCGGCTAAAATAAAATGGTGCAGTCAGGAAGAGTTTGATTTGTACACAAGCAATTCTTCGTATTTAGAAGCCCTTGCCTGCACACAAACGGTCGTTCAAAATTGTAATTTACAGGCTGCCCTTCTTACAATCACTGAGGGAAAATATCACCAGGTAAAACGCATGTTTAAAGCGGTGAACAACTCAGTTGCCTACTTAAAGCGCATTTCTATGGGAAAACTTACCTTGGATTTTAATTTAAAATGTGGTGGCTATAAAATACTTCCGGAAATTGAAGAATAATTTCTATTATATATCTATAGTTTACAAACTTTCGTTTCTATTATAAAATTGTTTCATCTTATTCCTGCAATACGCAGAAACGAAAACAGGAAGGCGCATGACAGATATTCAGATTGCACAGGCCAACAAAATGATTCCTATTACTGAAGTTGCTTCAAAAATAGGCATTCCGGCTGAAAAACTTGAATTATATGGTTCATACAAAGCAAAAATCACTTTTGATGAATTAAAAACTTTACAGCAAAAGGCTGCTGAAAATCCTGGAAAGTTAATACTTGTAACTGCTGTCACACCAACTCCAGCTGGCGAAGGAAAATCTACAGTTTCAATCGGACTTGCTGATGGCTTAAACAAAATCGGTAAAAAAACTGTTGTTGCCTTACGCGAACCAAGCTTGGGCCCTTGTTTTGGTGTAAAAGGCGGTGCCTGCGGCGGCGGTTATGCTCAGATTGTTCCAATGGAAGATATCAATCTTCATTTTACCGGCGATATCCATGCAATCAGCATTGCAAATAATCTTATTGCCGCTTTAATAGACAATCATATTCAGCAGGGAAACGAATTGAACCTTGACCCTCGCACAATTTCCTGGAAACGATGTGTAGATTTGAATGACCGGGCTTTGCGCAATATTGTGATTGGTCTTGGTGGACGGGTTCAGGGAGTTCCTAGAGAAGACCATTTTTCTATTGCTGTTGCTTCCGAAATTATGGCAATTGTTTGTTTGAGTCGTACGATTGGTGAACTTAAAGAACGAATAAACCGCATTGTAATCGGTCAGAATTATGCCCGCGAAAACGTAACCTTTGGACAGCTTAAGTGCACAGGTGCAATTGCTGCTCTTCTTAAAGATGTTATTAAACCAAACCTTGTTCAAACTCTGGAAAAAAATCCTGCTTTTGTTCATGGCGGACCTTTTGCTAACATTGCGCACGGTTGTAATAGTGTGAATGCAACGCTTTGTGCTCTTGCAACTGGAGATTATGTTGTTACCGAAGCTGGATTTGCTGCTGATTTAGGTGCTGAAAAGTTCCTTGATATAAAGTGCCGTTCTGCTGGTCTTAAACCTAATGCTGTTGTTATTGTTGCTACAATCCGCGCTCTTAAAATGCATGGCGGTGTACAAAAGGCTGATTTGAGCAAAGAGAATTGTGCCGCTCTCGAAAAAGGTTTTGAAAATCTTAAGGTTCATATCGAAAATATTGCTAAGTTTGGACTTCCGGCTGTGGTTGCTATAAATAAGTTTATTACCGATACAGATGAAGAAATTGAGCTTTTAAAATCGCTTTGTGAAAAAGTTGGTGCAAAGGCTGTTCTTTCTGAAGGCTGGGGAAAAGGCGGTGAAGGCGCTGCTGAACTTGCAAAAACTGTTGCAGATATTGTAGAAAATACAAAATCAGAGTATCATCCTCTCTACGAACTTGATTTGCCTCTTGCAGAAAAAATCCGTAAACTTGCAAAAGAAATCTATAGGGCAGAAGATGTTGAGTTTGATTCAGTTGCCTTGAAAAAGCTTAAAACTTATGAAGAAAATGGATATGGCGGTCTGCCGGTTTGTGTTGCAAAAACTCAGAACTCTATTTCTCATGATCCAAAATTGATTGGCGCTCCTAAAGGATATATTTTCCCTGTTAGAGATGTTCAGCTTTATGCGGGTGCAGGATTTGTAGTTGCGCTTGCAGGTGATATTATGACAATGCCTGGTCTTCCTAAAAAGCCTGCTGCATTGGATATTGATGTTGATGATGAAGGAATAATTTCAGGATTATTCTAGCATTATATTTTTTCTTTGACCCCGTAGCTCAGCTGGATAGAGCATCCGCCTCCTAAGCGGAAGGTCGTGCGTTCGAATCGCATCGGAGTCATTATTTTTTTTAACTTTAGCGAAAAATACCTTAAAACTCGTAGTAGATGCCGGGTTTTGTAAAGCCCAGGAAACCATCATCGATAGGAGAATGTTTTTCGGCAACGCTGTTGTAGTGAACCAGCAGCATCTTTGATTTTATGCCAGCATCCAGGGTTTTAAGCTGTTTGTAAGAAGCATGAACGCCTTCGGAATAACCGGAAAAATCACAATCATGGAAAATTGTGTTTATTGGATATTTATTCAAAAGCCATTCCAACTGTTCTTTATTGAATTGTGTGTCGCCGGAAAAAAGAACTGTATTATCTATTAAAACACCATAAGAAACCATTGAGTTTTTAAGACTGTTTTGTCTTGTCGTAACATGTCTTGTTCTGAATAGCTTGAGGTTCATAGGACCGACATTTATTTCGAACATTTCAAAAGGTTTTTTCTGAATACGAACCGGCTTTAATTGATTAAAATAACTGTCAAAAGTCATTTTTCCATTTTCACTGAACTGACAGCCGCCTTTTAAGGTTTCATTCCAGAGTTTTTTCTTTAATTCATCGGTTATGACAACATTAAGCTTATGTTTGTTTACATAGTATGCAGTGAGAGCAAGCTCTTCAACCCCGCCAATATGATCAGCATGTGGATGCGTTGGAAGAAGATTCTTAATCTGCGCAAGTCTTGTATTGTAGGCTGTTTCCAATGCATAAGGACAAAGGGATCCGCAGTCAATAAGAATATGAC
>JAILQA010000252.1 GCA_024699205.1 Treponema sp.
TATTTGACTTAATTTCAGATTACTTCTATTATTAAGAAAGGAGTTACAATATGCTTTGGTTAATTGGATGCAAAGGAATGCTGGGAACAGAAATTGCCCGGCAGCTTTCAGAAAATAAAATGGATTTCATTGGTACTGATATCGATGTAGATATTACTAATCCTCAGGCACTTGCAGATTTTACCCATGGTAAAAATATTTCTTACATTATAAATTGTTCCGCCTATACAGCAGTCGACAAGGCAGAAAGTGATGCTGATTTTGCCAAAAAACTGAACGAAGACGGTCCTCGCAATATTGCAAATCTTGCCGAGCAGATTCACGCAAAAATGATTCATATTTCCACTGATTATGTTTTTGATGGAACTGGAACTTCTCCTTATACAGAAGATATGCCGATTGCACCGATTGGTGTTTATGGAAAAACAAAGGCTACCGGTGAAGCTGCTGTAAGACAAAGTCTTAAGGAACATTACATTATCCGAACTGCCTGGCTTTATGGTTGGGCTGGTAAGAACTTTGTTTACACAATGATTAAGGCAATGAATACTCACGATTCTGTAAAAGTTGTAAACGACCAGAAGGGCAGCCCGACTTTTGCAGGTGATTTGGCTGATGTAATTATAAAACTTATCAACAAACAAACTGTTCCATACGGCACCTACCACTGCACAGATCTTGGTGAAATCACCTGGTGGGACTTTACAAACGAAATCAAAAAACAGGGAATAGAAGCAGGCTTGATTACTAACAAAAACTGTGTAGTTAATCCTTGTGCAACTTCTGAATATCCGACTCCTGCAAAACGCCCGGCTTATTCTGTTTTGTGCAAGGATAAAATCCAGAATGCTCTTGGAATTACACTCCCAGATTGGAAAGAAAGCTTGAAAAAGTTTATAGAGTCTGACCTGTTCGATAAATCTAGAATTATATAAGAGGATTAAAAATGGCATTTGAGTTTAATACATGTAAATTATCTGACGGCACCGAAATAAAAGGTCTCTACGAAATCCAGCCAAAAATCTTTGGCGATTCGCGCGGTTACTTTCTTGAAACCTACAGCGAACGCGACTTTTTTGCTGCCGGCCTTACAATGAAGTTTGTTCAGGATAATCAGTCAAAATCTTCAAAAGGAGTTTTGCGCGGTTTACACTTTCAGACACAGCACCCACAGGGAAAACTTGTTCGCGCTTTGCAGGGCCGTGTTTACGATGTTGCCGTTGACTTGCGTAAAGACTCTCCAACCTTTGGTAAATATTATGGTGTAATTCTTGATGCCGAAAAACAAAACCAATTTTATATTCCACAAGGTTTTGCTCATGGATTCTATGTACTTTCTGATGAGGCTGTTTTTGCTTACAAATGTACCGACTTCTACGATCCAGAAGGCGAGGGCGGCCTCATGTGGAACGATTCTGCCATCGGTATAGACTGGAAGTCTGTTGCCCCGGACGTAAATCCACTTCTCTCCGAAAAAGACAGTAAACATCCGGCATTTGATTCAACCAAATCCTATTTTGACATTAACGGCAAGTGGATTGGAGAATAAAGTTACTAAAAACTATGTGTCCAGCTCAGTGCAAAGCGCTTAAAGAACCATTCTCTTCCAGAATAAGTTAATGCGGTTTCTTCTGCAGATTCTGTATGAGTCTCTGCAAAACTTCTGCGGCTTGAAAATCCCAGTAAAACCGTAAGAACATCCTTTTCTCCAAAAGAAAGCTGGCACATAGGGCTTATGCTGATTTCTTTAAATGAGCCTTTATATGCAGGATTAGAAAAATCACTATCTTTATAATGACCTTCCCATTCACAAAGTACCCCGGCACGACTTAAAACAAGAGGCATTGCATAAGCAAGAATTAGATTCTGGTAGTTGCTGTAGCCATTTGTTTTGTTACCTGTACACTGCCACATCCATACATCCTGTGCTTTTGCAGAAGAAAGTCCTTCGTAATAAAATTGATAGTTGTATAAAATCTGTACGTGTGTCCAGTCCCCTGCCCAGATTGCTCCTGTATCAAACTGGAAGGTCCCCTGGGCATACCATTTAAGATACCAGGTTGCAAATGGCGTATAGTCCGTGTAGGTTTTCTCGGCAACTCCGTCAAAAGCAGCCATCCCTTGAAGTCCGATTAAGTTCCAGCCTGTTCCTGCCTGAGCTCCTGCAGAAAAAACTAAAAAAGGAAGAGGTGTAAAGCTAATATCAAATCCCGGCTTTATAGAAACTGGGGAAAGTTCAAAGCTTCCTGTTAATGCAAGGTTTGCAGAAGATACAAGCCAGTGATTTCCAAGTGGGGTATCGATTGTATAAGTTGCATTTACTGTTGTACGACCTTCTATGCCACTGTAAGGTCCTGTTAATGGAGCAAAATGATTTCCTCCGGCAATATAATCTGACTTAGGATAATAAGCAAAGTCTGTTGTTAGTGAAAAAGTCCATGGAGAATCAGCCCCGGTGCTATCGTTTTCCTGTGCAATTACTGGAACAAAAGTCATAAATAAAATAGAAATAATCAAAAAACTCTTCTTAAAAAGCATATAAAATCCTTATTATAAATGTTTATAAATATTTGCCTAAATTATAAAAGACTTTTTCCATTTTGTCATATAAATTATATTCCTTGCATTTTCCCTTTACATTCCTTAAAATAAAGGGATAGCATTTTATGCACATTTTGGGAGTATACCTATTTATGAGAAAATTACATAACATTCTTATTACTGGTGGAGCCGGCTTTATCGGTTCAAACTTTATTCATTATCTTTTTAATATGTCAGCAGTTGATTCCGGACTTTTTACTGATGCTGGCTTTGATGGAACAATTGTAAACGTTGACTGTCTTACTTATGCTGGAAATCTGGAAAGTCTTGCTGATGTAGAAGCAAAGTTCGGTGGCAAACGTTATTTCTTTGAAAAGGTTGATATCTGCGACCGTCCTCAGATTGAACGCATTTTCAAGCAGTATGATATAGACACTGTAATCCATTTTGCAGCCGAAAGCCATGTAGACCGCTCAATCCTCGGTCCTGAAGCTTTTATGAAAACAAACGTAATGGGAACTTTCACATTGCTTGATGTTGCAAGAAACTACTGGAAAAAAGAAGACGGCACAATCCGTGATGACGTACTCTTCCATCATATTTCAACTGATGAAGTTTACGGCTCTCTTGGCCCAACAGGCTATTTCCGCGAGGATACTCCTTATGACCCGCGCAGCCCGTATTCATCATCAAAGGCATCTTCAGACCATGTTGTAATGGCTTATTTCCATACTTATGGCCTTCCAATCACTTTGAGCAACTGTACCAATAATTACGGCCCATATCAGTTCCCAGAAAAGCTTCTTCCTCTTATGATTTCTAACATCCGCGACGGCAAAAACCTTCCTGTTTACGGCAAGGGCGATAATATTCGCGACTGGATTTACGTAGAAGACCACAACCGCGCTGTTTGGCTGATTGTCAACAAAGGTGTTACCGGTGAAAAGTACAATATCGGCGGCGAAAACGAATGGCAGAATATCAAATTGCTTCACAAGGTTATTGAACTCACTGCAGCTGAAACCGGCAAAAAGGTTGAAGATGTAGAAAAAACAATTACTTATGTAAAAGACCGACCTGGTCACGACAAACGTTATGCAATCGACTGTACAAAAATCAAAACACAACTTGGCTGGGAGCGAAAGATGACTTTTGAGCAGGGCCTGGAAGCAACTGTAAAATGGTATCTCAAAAACTCAGACTGGATTAATCACATTTTGAGTGGCGACTATAAAAACTGGATTTCAAAAAATTACACCGAACAGGGAAGATAAGGAGCAAAGAATATGAAAGGAATTATTTTAGCCGGCGGTTCTGGAACCCGTCTTTATCCAATAACAAAAGCAGTTTCAAAACAGATTCTCCCCCTTTACGACAAGCCGATGATTTACTATCCATTAAGCGTACTTATGCTTGCCGGAATCCGTGAAGTTTTAATTATTTCTACTCCACGTGATTTACCAGTTTTTGAAGAGCTTTTTGGTGACGGTGCCTGGCTTGGAATGCATTGTGAATATAAGGTTCAGGAAAAACCTCGTGGTCTTGCAGATGCCTTTATTGTTGGTAAAGATTTTATCGGCAATGATGATGTCGCTTTAGTTCTTGGTGATAATATTTTCTATGGTCAGAGCTTTACTTCAACCTTAAAACGTGCCCGCGAAACAGTAGAAAAACAACGTAAGAGTGTTATCTTTGGTTATCTTGTTGCAGATCCTACTTCTTATGGTGTTGTTGAGTTTGATAAATCTGGCAAGGTTCTTGGAATCGAAGAAAAGCCAGCAAAACCAAAATCAAATTATGCAGTTCCCGGACTTTATTTCTATACAAATGAAGTTGTAAACATTGCCGCAAATGTAAAGCCATCTGCCCGTGGAGAAATAGAAATTACATCAATCAATAATGAGTATTTAAACCGGGAAGAACTTAATGTTGAACTTTTGGGCCGCGGTATGGCCTGGCTCGACACCGGTACCTACGACGGCCTTCTGGAAGCAAGCAACTTTATTGCTACAATCCAAAAGCGTCAGGGCATGTACGTTTCCTGCCTTGAAGAAATTGCCTACAGAAACGGCTGGATTACAAGGGACAATCTTCTTGAAATGGCAAAGGGCTACAAAACCGATTACGGCCGCTACCTTGAGTTTATAGCAAATCCTTTGAATTAATACTAAAATCAGGGTTTCCGCTTTGAATTGACATTCTTTCATAAAATCGTTATAACTTTTATATGAAAGCAATAAACAGGCGTTGTGCAATTAAAGTTTCCTTTTAGTTGACCGACGCCTTTTTGCGTTTAAATATCCATTTTATAAGTAATCAGGAGAAAACGATGAAAAAGACATTAGTCGTTGCAATGGTACTTTTAGCACTTACAAATACAGTATTTGCTAAAGCAGCAAAAAAGAAGGCAAAGAAAGCTCCTTCTTTCAAAGTTGGTGTAATTTATATTGGTGATGAAAACGAAGGTTACACAGAAGCTCACATGAAAGGTGTTCAGGAGATGAAAACAACTCTTGGCCTTACAGATGCTCAGGTTATCGAAAAGAAAGGCATCCCAGAAGATGAAAAATGCTATGATGCTGCAATTGACCTTGCTGAACAGGGCTGTAATTACATTATTGCAACAAGCTTTGGTCACGAATCTTATTTAATTCAGGCTGCAAAAGAATATCCAAAGATTGTATTTGCTCACGCTACAGGATATCAGGCTGCAATGACAGGTTTGAAAAACATTCACAACTTTATGCCATCTGTTTATCAGTCACGCTATGTTTCTGGAATTGTTGCCGGTCTTAAATTAAACGAAATGATTTCAAGCGGAAAAATCGCAGCAGCTGATGCAAAAATCGGATACGTTGGTGCTTATCCTTATGCAGAAGTTGTTTCAGGTTATACATCATTCTTCCTTGGCGTACGCTCAGTATGTCCTTCTGCTACAATGGAAGTTCGCTATACAAACTCTTGGGCAGATATGACTTTGGAAAAGGAAACTGCAGAAGCTTTAATCGCAAACAAATGCGTTCTTATTTCTCAGCACGCTGATACAACTGGTGCTCCAACTGCCTGCGAAGCTCACGGAGTTCCTTGTGTAGGTTACAATGTTGATATGACTTCAGTTGCTCCAAATGCTGCTCTTACTTCTGCTGCTTTGAACTGGGGTGCTTTCTATGCAATGTCTGCAAAGGCTGTAATGAACGGCGAAGCTTTTGATGTAGACTGGTCAAAAGGATATTCTGATAATGCAGTTTATATCACTCCAATCAACACAAAGGTTGCTACTTCAGATGCAGTTGCTAAAACAAATGCTGCAATCGAAGGAATCAAAAACGGTTCAATCAAAGTATTTGATACAAAAAACTTTACAGTTGGTGGAAAATCAATTGAAACTTTAATTGCAGAAGGCGGAGATTTTGCTAAATATGCCCAGTATGTTTCAAACGGTGCATTCAATGAACAGAATGGTTTTGCTGCTCCTGCTTTTGATTTGAGAATTGATGGAATTGTAGAACGATAGTTCTAAATACTGTATAATAATGACCGGCGGCCCCTTTTAAAGATAAGTTGCCGGTCTTTTTTTTATATGGAGCTCATTTATAATGTCAGATTGTGCTGTAGAATTAAAAAACATAACGAAAGTCTTTGGTGATGTTGTTGCTAATAAAAATGTAAATCTCACCGTAAGAAAACACGAAATCCTTTCTATTCTTGGTGAAAACGGAAGTGGTAAAACCACCCTTATGAATATGATTGCCGGTATTTATCGCCCGGACCAAGGTTCAATTTTAATAAATGGTGAAGAAGTTTCAATTCATTCTCCAAAGGATGCTTACAAATATAAAATTGGAATGGTGCATCAGCATTACAAGCTGGTAAATGTTTTTACAGCAGCCGAAAACATAATTTTAGGTCAAAATACAGACAAAGTTTTAGACATGAAAAAAGTGATGGCCGATATTCAGGCTATCTGTGATGCCTACGGTTTTCAGCTTAATCTCAATCAAAAAATCTATGATATGTCCGTAAGCCAGAAGCAGACCGTAGAAATTATAAAAGTTTTATACAAGGGCGTAGATATCCTCATTCTTGATGAACCTACTGCCGTTCTTACTCCTCAGGAAACAAAAAGCCTTTTCCAGGTTTTAAAAAATATGCGTGATGACGGAAAAGCAATTGTAATCATCACTCATAAATTAAACGAAGTAATGGAAATTAGTGACAGGGTTTCAGTACTCAGAAAAGGCGAATATATAGATACAGTTAATACAAAAGATACCACAATTCAAAAGCTTACAGAAATGATGGTGGGCGAAAAAATCAGTCTTGATATTGAGAGAACAATGCCGGTCAATCCCCGCGATGTCCTTAAAGTTGAAAATCTTACCTGTTTTAATAAAGAAGGCTTAAAGGCTCTTGATAAGGTAAGCTTTACTGCCCGTTCAGGAGAATTTTTAGGTATTGCAGGAATTGCCGGCTGTGGTGTTCGTGAGCTTTTTGAATGTTTAGACGGAATTTTAAAATATACTGATGGAAAAATTACCTTTATTAATTCCCAGATGGAAGAAGTTGATTTATCCCATAAATCTACCCGCGAAATTAAAAAAGCCGGCGCTAAAATCGCTTTTGTACCGGAAGACCGTCTTGGCATGGGACTTGTCGGTTTAATGGGAATGACCGATAATGTTATGCTCCGTTCCTACACTAAAGGAAAAGCACCTGTTGTAAAACGCAAGGAACCAAGAAATCTGGCCAGCCGCATTAAAGAAAAGCTGGAAGTTGTAACTCCTGGTATTGAATATCCAGTTAGACGACTTTCCGGCGGAAATGTACAAAAAGTTCTGGTAGGCCGCGAAATCAGTTCTAATCCGGATGTTTTAATGGTTGCTTACCCGGTACGAGGCCTTGATATTAATTCTTCCTATGCAATTTATAACCGTTTGAATGAACAGAAGGTTCGTGGTGCAGCGGTAATCAGTGTTATAGAAGACTTGGACGTTCTTATGGATTTAAGTGACAGGATTTTAGTTCTAAATAACGGAAAAGTTACAGGAATTGTCGATGCAAGAAGTGCTACAAAAGAACAGATTGGTTATTTAATGACGGCAGATCTTTCTCAATCTCAAAAGCAAGGAGCAAAAAATGATTAGTATCCGTTTAAGCAAAAAAGATAATCCTGTATTTTATAAAACAATGCTCATTAAGCTTGCGGCAATTCTACTTTCACTGCTGCTTTGTGCTATAGTCATTATTTCCGTTACCGATTTAAATCCCCTTGAAGTTTACGGCGGAATTATAAACGGTGCTTTAGGAACAAAAAGACGAGTCTGGGTTACAATCCGCGATACTTTGGTTTTGCTTTTAGTCGCAGTTGGCCTTGTTCCTGCTTTTAAAATGCGCTTTTGGAATATTGGTGCCGAAGGTCAAATGCTTATGGGGGGACTTGCCAGTGCAGCCCTGATGATTTATGGTGCAAATATACCAAATGCCCTTCTTATTCCCCTTATTATGATTTGCAGCTGTCTTGCAGGTCTTATCTGGGGCATAATTCCAGCCTTTTTCAAATCAAAATATAATACAAATGAAACCTTATTCACTTTGATGATGAATTATATAGCAATGCAGCTTATTACCTTCTGTGTTGTATTCTGGGAAAATCCTCCTGGTTCTAACTCTGTAGGAATTATTAATCCAATGACTAGTGCAGGCTGGTTTCCAAGCTTATTTGGGCAGCGTTACGGTTTAAATCTTTTGATTGTAATTCTTGTTACAGCCTTTATGACTTTTTATCTGCGCTATACAAAACACGGTTACGAATTAACTGTAGTTGGCGAAAGCTGGGATACGGCTCGTTATGCGGGAATAAACGTTCAGAAAGTTATTATCAGAACTATGGCTTTGTCTGGTGCTATCTGCGGATTAGCCGGCTGTCTTGTTGTAAGTGGTGCCAGTCATACCGTAAGTACAAGTCTTGCAGGAGGAAGAGGTTTTACTGCAATTATTGTTGCCTGGATGAGTAATTTTAATACTTTTGCCATGATAGCGGTTTCCTTCTTTTTGTGTTTTATGGAAAACGGCGCAATTCAGATTGCTTCCCAGTTTGGATTAAACGAAAATGTTTCGGATATTATAGTTGGAATTATCATTTTCTTCCTTATTGGAAGCGGTTTTTTCAGTCGTTATCGCGTTATTTTTGATAAAGTCACAAAAAAAGACCTGCCAAACGGAGGAAAGAAATGATTATTTTAACTTTTATACAAAAAGCAATTGTACAGGGAATCGGAATCCTCTTTGGTTCTATAGGAGAAATTGTTACCGAAAAATCAGGAAACTTAAATCTTGGTATTCCGGGGCTTATGTATATGGGCGGAATTGCAGGTCTTATGGGAGCCTTCTTTTATGAAAATGCAGTAGCAGCTCCAATTCCTTTTGTTGGACTTTTGATTTCTCTGCTTTTTGCCCTTGCCTGTTCTGCTCTTGGCGCTCTAATTTACAGTTTTTTGACAATTACCTTGCGGGCAAATCAGAATGTTGTTGGACTTGCCCTTACTACTTTTGGTATTGGCTTTGGTAACTTTTTTGGCGGTTCAATTTCTAAGCTTGCAGGTGGAGTAGGTCAGGTTAGTGTTGCAACTACAGCAAAGGCCTATCAGGCTTCAATTCCAGGTCTGAATAAGATTCCTGTTATAGGAAAGCTTTTATTTTCTTATGGATTTTTGACTTATACTGCCCTGATTTTAGCTTTTTTAATTTCCTTTTATTTATTAAAAACTCGCAGTGGTTTAAATCTTCGGGCGGTTGGTGAAAATCCTGGGGCTGCTGATGCTGCCGGTATAAATCTGAATAAATATAAGTATATTGCAACTGTTGTTGGGGGAGCGATTGCCGGCCTTGGCGGACTTTATTTTGTAATGGAATATCTTGGCGGAACTTGGACAAACAATGGTTTTGGTGACCGCGGATGGCTTGCAGTTGCCCTTGTAATTTTCAGTCTCTGGGATTGCCGTAAAGCTATTTTAGGTTCCTTCCTTTTTGGTGGCTTATATATTTTGTATATGTATATTCCGGGTTTAAGTAGGGGAGTACAGGAATTATTTAAAATGAGCCAGTATCTGGTTACTATAGTTGTGCTGGTTATTACAAGTATGCAGCGTAAACGCGAAAATCAAGGTCCAGAAATGCTGGGAATTGCCTATTTCCGTGAGGAAAGATAATTATTATAGAAAGATTGGAGAAAAAAATGAACTTTTTGGAAGAAAGAATATTAAAAGATGGAATTGTAAAAGAAGGAAACGTATTAAAGGTAGACAGCTTTTTGAATCATCAAATTGATGTAGAACTTATGGATATGATGGGCGCCGAGTTTAAAAAGCGTTTTTACGGCAAAAAAATCACAAAGATTCTTACTATAGAAGCTTCGGGAATTGGAATTGCCTGTATAACTGCCCGCTATTTCCATGTTCCTGTAGTTTTTGCAAAGAAAACCCAGACTGTTGTTCAGGATGATGATAAATATTCTGCCGAAGTTGAATCCTTTACTCACAAATGCATGAATCACGTTTTTGTTTCTAAAAAATACATCACAGCTGATGACCACATTTTAATAATTGATGACTTTTTAGCCCATGGACAGGCAGCCCTTGGTTTAATAGAAATTATTAAAAAGGCTGGAGCTACTCTTGAAGGAATCGGTATTGCCATAGAAAAAGGCTTCCAGGACGGTGGAAAAGCCCTCCGCGAAAAAGACATCCAGCTTGAATCCCTCGCTATCGTAGATTATATGGATTCTGCTACCGGAAAAATTGAGTTCCGTAACTAAGTTGTAACAATCTTTATTTTTATGTTATACTATAAAACCGCTATGCTGTACTTTTGAACAGATACCTTTATGTATATTATTTAAGGATTGGAATTATGTCAGAAGAATTAGAAAATACACAGAAAAAAAAAGATGATGAGATTTCCTTAGTAGACTTGTTTGCTGTGCTTTGGAAATATAAATTATTGATAATTATAACCACAGGCATTGCTATGATAGGCGTGCTTGTATACTCAATTATCTCATTACTTTTGCCACCAGAGAAATCTTTTTTACCGAATAAATATACACCCTGTGCTCAAATGCTCATAAATAATGAAGATTCAGGTGCTTCTTCAATGCTTGGAAGTCTTGGTGGTCTTGCCTCTTTCGCAGGTGTAAATGTTCCTGCAACTTCTACAAACTCTGCTCTTGCCAGTTATCTTGTAAACTCAAATACAATACAGGATGCTGTAATTAACCGCTTTAATTTTATAGAAGAGTGGGAAATAGAAAAGCATCCAATTGCAGAAAGCCGTAAAGCCTTAAAAGAAAAATTAAAATCTGCTTATGATGAAGAAACAGGTATTTTTACTGTTGCTTTTGAAGACAAAGACCCTGTTCTTGCCCGTGATGTAGTTAATTATGTTGTTGAACTTCTTGACCAGCGTTTTAACGAATTGGGGGTTGATAAGAACAAGCTTACAAAGCAAAATCTTGAAGAAAACATTAATACTACTTATAACGAAATAATAAATCTTCAGTCTCA
>JAILQA010000275.1 GCA_024699205.1 Treponema sp.
AAAATAATCATTTAAAAAATAATAATCTGTAATATAATATTTGTATAGAGAAAAAAGAATGCGCCTTTTCTAACGTACCCGTATTCGCTTAGTTTTATTTACAAAAAATCATCATTTATTATTTTAGGAAAGGAAAATGAAATCAAAAGTACTTTTTAAGAATATGGGGTATTTTCTTGAATACGTCGTACTTATTATTTCAATTCTTGTTGTATGGATTATCATGGGGCAATCAGGAAAACTTAATCCTGTTGTAATGCCAGCCCTGCCAAAAATCGGTAAGACTTTTAAAACCTTATTTATAAAAGGTACTCTTTTAAAACACTGTGGTATAAGCCTTGGACGAGTTCTTCAGGGGTACAGTATTTCTGCTTTGCTGGGAATAAGTCTTGGAATATTCATAGGCCTTTCTCATCATCTTGAACGCCTTACCCAGTTGCTGGTTCAGATTATAAAACCAATTCCTCCTATTGCCTGGATTCCCCTTGTAATTTTGTGGTTTGGAATTGGCGAAACTGGAAAAATCTTTTTAATCTTTTTGGGCGGATTTTTTACAATCCTTATAAATGTTATTGATGGCATTAAGCAGACCGACGTAAATCTTATTGAGGTTTCAAAGGTTATGGAAACTCCACTGCCAAAGCATATTTTAAAGCTGGTAATTCCAAGTGCTGCACCTAATATTTTTACAGGTCTGCGTGTAGGACTTACTTCCTGCTGGATGTGTGTTGTTGCAGCCGAACTTGTTTCTTCGACTACAGGCTTGGGCTATATGATTATGGATGCCCGCCAGTATGGACAGACTGATGTTGTAATAGTCGGTATGATTACAATCGGATTAATCGGAAAAATAATGGATTCTCTACTGCATCTTGTTGAGCGCAAAGTTGTAGTGTGGATTTAGGAGAAAATATGACAGAGGTAGAAGAAAATTATATAGTTGTTGAGCATGTAAATAAATATTTTCTCCGTGGTGATGAAAAAATGCAGATTTTGCAGGATGTTTCCTTTTCTGTAGCAAAAGGCGAAATGGTCTGCATTGTAGGTGCCAGTGGTTGCGGAAAATCTACTTTACTGCGCGCTGTAGCTGGACTTGATCCAATGTATGAAGGAAGAATCACCGTAGACGGTCAGCCTGTAGTAAAGCCGGAAAAGAGCAGGGGAATTGTTTTTCAGGAGCACAGGCTTTTTCCCTGGATGACAGTGCGTCAGAATATTATGTATGGTCTTTCGAAAATGGATAAAAAATCCAAGAATGAACTTGTAGACCAGCATATAAATCTTGTCAGACTAAATGGCTTTGAAAACTCTTATCCACGTCAGCTTTCTGGTGGTATGGCTCAGCGAGCGGGAATTGCCAGGGCATTGGTAAATAATCCTCCAGTTTTGCTTCTTGATGAACCTTTTGGTGCGCTTGATACTTTTACTAAAATTAATATGCAGAAGGAATTAAAGCGCATTCAAAAGGAATCCAAAACAACAATGCTTCTTGTTACTCATGATATTGATGAAGCTGTTTTTCTGGCAGATAAAGTAATTGTTTTTTCAAGTAGACCTGGAAAAATCGAGGCTACTATTAAAGTTGACCTTCCAGAAATTGAAGGAGCTTATAGAGATAGAAACAGTATTGAATTTTTAAATGTACGGCGAAAAATATATGATTTGTTTTTCGAAGAAAAATAATAATTCTTTCTAAGAAGAAAAGGAGTAAAAAATGAAAAAATTATCAAAATGTGTACTGGCTCTTTTGCTTGTTTCCTGTGTTTTTACGGGTTGCAGTAAAAAATCTGGAAAAAATGCAAAGCGTACGGTTAATATTGCCATTCAACCTTCTGCTGCTTTTATGCCTCTTTATCTTTGTCGTGAAAAGGGGTGGATTGAAGAAGCTCTTGCTCAATCACAGGTAAGCGTAAAATGGAATGATTTTGAATCTGGTCCTCCAATTAATGAATCTCTGGCTGCAGGGCTTTCTGATATTGGTACAAATGGAGACGTTCCTACTGTTTCTGCAATTGCTGCTGGACAGAAAGTAACTATCGTTGGTGTTCCAGGTAATGGTCCGGATGCTTATGCAGTTTTAGCAAATGCAAAGAATGACACAGTAAATACCTTTGCCGATTTGAGAGGAAAAAAAGTTGAAACTGTAATTGGTTCTACCGGCCATAATCTTACCAAAAAACTTCTTGAAAAAAATGCAATGACTTTTGATGACATTAAGCTTATAAACATAAGTGCCGGCGATGCTGGTATTGTTCTTGCTACAAATGATGTTGATGCAGTTGTAATCTGGGAACCTAATGTTACCCGCCTTGTTGACAATGGAACTGCAAAAATCATTGCAAAAGGTTCTGATACAAACCTCCGTGGAACAAATACTTTCCTTGCACGCACAGATTTTATCAAGGCAAATCCTGATGTAATCAGCGTTATTCTTGAACAGTATGCCCGTGCCGTAAAAGAATTGCCGGTGGCCGCTAAGGAAGATCTTCAAAAAGTCGCTGATGATTTGAAGCTTTCTACAGATCAGCTGCTTCAGCTTTATAAAAAATATGGTTTTGCAGTTCAATGTGATGAAATTGATACAGCTGCCTTGCAGGATACCTGTAACTTCCTTGTAAGCATTGGACGTCTTGATTCTGAATATCAGGTTAAAAATTATGTAGATAATTCGTACTACGAAGCTTCAAAAGCAAAATATTTTTTGAAATAACTAAACAAAACGTTTATTTCTCCGAAAATCAAGTGATGTAAACAAAAATCTGCATTTAATAATGCAAAAGGGGGAAATAAACGTATGAACAGTTTTACCAGAGCCGTTGATTTGTTACAGCGGGAAATGGATGTTACTTCATTGCGCTATCAGGTTTCTGCAAACAATCTCGCAAACAGTGAAGTTCCTAATTTTAAGC
>JAILQA010000351.1 GCA_024699205.1 Treponema sp.
AGAAGTCAAAAAATATAAATATTCCGAAAATGCCTTTTTGCCAAGAATGGTCGTAATTCCATTAACTCAGGAAAAAAAGTGTTTGTGTAAGAGTCTTGTTTTTCCGGGTGATATTGTAAAAGAAGGTGATGTCATTGCTGAATCAGAAAATAGCGTTGGATCAGCAAAAATTCATTCTCCAGTTCCTGGTAAAGTAATTGATTTTGTTTCTGTATTATGTCCGAATGGTCGTTATGAAAAAGCTGTAAGAATCCAGCTTGCCGGAAGTTTTATTTATACCGGAAAACCTGATAGTCACAAAGACTGGCATTATCTTTCTTCATCTGAACTAATAAATAAGTTTGCTTCTGACGGTATTTTAAATACCTTTATTACAGGAAAACCTATTTCTCTTTCAACTCAGATAGGTTCCTTAAAAAATAAGGATTGCAGTCTTGTTGTAAGACTTTTTGATGATGACTGTTTCCGTCTGGCAGATTCCCTTCTTTCAAAGTTTTATTTTAATCAGATTTTAGAAGGCGCAAAAATTACGGCTTCGGCTCTTAATGCAAAAAGAATTGTTTTTGTAATGGATGAAAAAACTCCTTTTGATGAAAGCAAAATTGAGCAGGATAAAATTAATATTATTTTCTTAAAGATGAATATTTCAAAATATCCTGCGGGCTTTAAGCATAAAATCATATCTGCTTTCAAAAAAACTTACCGAAAACAACAGAAGCTTCCTCTTTACATGGAGGATTTGTTTGTAGATTCTTATACAATGTACGCTGTTCATAATTCAATTGTCTGCAATCAACCTGTGATTTCAAATTACGTACATTTTTCCGGAAACTGTATACCTGTTTCCTGTTTCTTAAAGATTAAAACTGGTTTTTTAATTAAAGATATAATTGAACAGCTTGGTGGCTTTGTTCATCAGCCGTCGCTAATAGTTATTAACGGAAGAATCTGCGGTAATGCAGTTAACTCTCTGGAAGTTCCTGTTACAAAAGAAGTTAAATCCATTGAGTTTATTTCTAAGATTCATAAGACGGACTATCATATTTATAATTGTATTGACTGCGGAAACTGCGTTAATGTATGTTCTGTTGGTTTGGCTCCTGATTTGCTATATAAATATGCGGTGAATAATCTTAAGCTTTCACAAGTTCAGATTAATTCAGCAGTAAGATGTTCGGGGTGTAATTTGTGTAATACTGTTTGTCCTTCAAGACTTCCTTTGAGTCAGACAATAGGAGTATTAAAAAATAAAATAATGGAAAATGAAGATGAAAAATAAAATAAACTCCAGTGAAATAAAAAATAATCTCGTAAACGTAAATCCTTATGTTTTCAGCACTCCATCTGTATCTTCTAAGTGTATAAGAATGCTGGTAGTGCTTATAATTCAAATTATAATGCTTGGAATTACTAAAAGTTTTTCTGCTTTATATGTAATTCTTGCAACTACCTCTGGAGCTGTTCTTGGTTTTGTACTGCATTATATTTTTGTACGCAAACAGTGGTATACCGTTTATTTTTCTATAATTCAGGGAATGTTGATTGGTATGCTTCTACCGGAATCTTACCCGATTGCAACAGCTTTTTTCCTCTCGTTTTTTATTATTCTTATTTCAAAATACCTGTTTGTAAATTGTGTTACTACCTGGGTAAATCTTATATCTGTGACAGTCGTTTCTGCCTGGTTTATTGGAAGTCGATTTTTCCCTCCCTTTATAATTACAAGAGATTTGATGGCTCTTAAAAATCCATCTTCATATTTGATTCAAAGCGGAGTATTCCCGGTTTATTCTTTTGATTCGGTTATTACTAACTTCTTGAACAATACAATTTTCTCCTGGCTGAAAGTAACTTTACCAGAAGGTTATATTTCTTTGCTTTGCGACAGTCATTCTGTTATTCCTGCTTTCCGCTTTAATCTTATTACGATTTTTTCAACAGTATTGTTCTGTTCTGATGACAGTTTTTCTACATTTATACCTTCCGTTTTTATTGGTACATATCTTCTTCTTGTCAGACTACTTTTCCCTATGTTTGCTGGTGGTGCTTTCAATACTGGAGATGTTATTCTTGCAATGTGTACGAGCGGAACCTTATTTGTAACGGTTTTTATTTTCAACTGGTACGGAACTCATCCAACTAGTATCGTTGGAAAGTTTATATATGCCTTTTTATCAGGTGTTTTTGCATTCTTTATCGTAGGTTGCGGAACTTCACCAATAGGCATGGTTTATACGGTTTTGATTTCGAATATTCTTAATTTAATCATTAGAAGTATAGAAGAATGTCATTATGAGGCGGTCTGTTCTGTAGCGAGGGCATAAGATTATGATTGAAAATTTTTCTTATAAAGAGTTTTTTAAAGATTATAGTATTTTCCTTGGAATAATTGTTGTAATTATGGGAATACTTATTTATTCAGTTTTTCTGTCAAGAAAATCTTGGGAAAATCATTTAAAAACTTCAGTTGAAAAGGTACTTGATGATTATGAGTCTAATCAGTGGACTGTTCTTTCAAATAAAAGAATTAATAATCCACATTCAATGAGTGCTGCCTGTTATGAAGCTCGCAGTCGTAAGACCGGGGATATTTATGATGCTGTAATCATTCGTGTTGAAACTTTTTATGGTCCGGTTGCAGCAGTTTATCTGTGCGATGCAGAAAATAACGTTACTTTTGTTGGTTTTTCAACACTTCACGGAAGAATTGAAAAAATACTAAGAAGTAATTCCTATGACAGACGAATTGGATACTGGGGGAAAAAAATCCCTTATATTCTTGGCCGTCAGTCTGATTTAAAGAAAGAAGGAAGTGGAAAATGAAAAGAAGATCAATTTATGTATTTTTAGCCACAACTCTTGCAATTCTTGTACCTTCACCAGGGCGTTTTGTGTATGGAATTGTCCTTGTTCTTGAATTGAATCTGCTTATGCTTGTCGGAACTGCTTCTGTTTCTCTGATTAAAAAAATTAAACTGGAAAAGATGATGACAGTTTGTGTACTTTTATTCCTTTTGTCGATAACGATTTTGTTCAGGCAGATTTTTATAATATTCCAACCAGAAATAATTTTGACTTTAGGTTTTATAATATTTCTGATTCCGATTTCTTTATTCATGGTAGGCTATATTTTTTCTGATACAGAGAAAAAAATTACGGAACGTTTACGAAGAAATATGATTCACTCATTGACTTATTCGCTTTTTGCGCTTTTGTATTTCCTTTTTAGAGATTTAGTCGGTTTTGGAACCTTTACTTTCTTTGGTAAAAACCATCAGATTTTTGAAAAAGTAATAATTGATTCAAATAAACTTGGCGTTTTATCTCTACTGGCCTCAATTCCAGGCTCTCTTATTCTTTCGGCAATTCTTCTTTCTGTTTATATTTTTGTAAGAAATAAAATTGATATTTATCACAAGGCAGAGGTTAGTTTATGATTTATTTGAACACATTCTTGTATTACACTTTTTTTGCTTCTGCCATTCTTTTTTATGGGTTAGGAATTAATCAGATTGCAGAATTAAACTTTATGAATCAAAAATCTGCAAATTATGCCATAAAAATTATCATTTCTGTAATGATTTCTGTAGTTTTGTCCTGGATTGTTACTCAGATGATTCTGGTTCCTCTTAAAATTGTTGAAATATTTCCGCTTGTTTGTTTTTTAATTTATATCTGTATTACAACCTTCATGGAAGGTTTGATTAGAATTACAACATCAAAATCTGCATCGGAGTTCCTGCTGAGTTATATGATTATCATCCTTTCAGTTTCTGAAAGTCATTCGATTTTGAATACACTGGTAATTTCAGGAAGCTGCATCACTGCACTTGGTATAATGTTGCCTCTTACTTATGTATTCAGACGAAGATATTTTAAGGAATGCTCAGTAAAGGATCATTATTTTCCAAGATATTTGCTCTATCTGACAGTAATTCTTTTGATTATTTCTGTCTGGGACGTAATGTGGCTTAATCCAGAGGTTATAAAATGATTTTGTGTATTATTCTTTTGATTTTAATAATTTTAATAGTTTCTCTTCTTTTGCTCTTTTTATTTTACATGCTTTTTCCTTCAATTTCTAAAAATCAGAAGGATGTCAATG
>JAILQA010000356.1 GCA_024699205.1 Treponema sp.
GTTGCTTATCAAGTTTGCTACGCAAACTTGCAGACTTTTTTTTCGCGAGTTTTCGCTTGCGAAAACTCGGTAAGTGAGCGTAGCGAACGACCTTCATCTGCGTATACAAAGGATTTTTGTGCAGGAGTAAGCTCTGGAGGAATAAGATTCTGTTTTATTGCATCAGTATAGATTCGGTAGTTGATTTTTGCAAGTTCACGCTTAGCACTCCAGCCGAGCTGAGATTGTTCTTCGGCTTTAAGTCGCTGATATTCTTTTACAAGCAGAAGCTGAAATCGAGGACTAATCCACATTCCAAAGTTATATGCAATATCACGGTGAGCATAAGTACCACCGTATCGACCAGCTTTTGAAACAATTCCTATTGCATTTGTACGTTCTATCCATGTTTTTACAGATAAAACAAAGTTATTGCTTCCTGCCATGTTTTTAATTGCACCGAATTCGGTACAATTAAAATTGGGATTATAGAGTATTTCCCATTCACCAAGATATTCAATTGTGCTTTTTAGGCTGAGCCAACGGAAAATGATATGCTCCTGTAATTGACTCTTGGCCATATCGGTTAATGAAATAAAGTCATCTTCATTTTGATGAATTATTGTAATTTCCGTATTTTCAACCGTGATTTTTGCCATTGTTCTAAAAGCCTCCACAACACCTTAATCTTCACCCTTTGCCATAATGCGGGCCATTTCTGTAACAGCATTTTTTTCATGTTCTTTTAGCTTTGAAAAAGAGTGTTCAATAACAGAAAGTCTTTCCTTGTCCGCGTCGTTCAGTTCTGATGCTAAATGATTGTCGATAATGCAGTCATAGCTTACACCAAAAATATTTGAAAGGGCACGCACAACTGAAACTGGCGGTTCAAGTTCCATATTCTCATATTTTATTAATGCCTGACGTGAGATTTTCAAATCTTCCGCCAATTTTGTCTGCGTATAATGATTTTGTTCCCGCAAGATTTTTATTACACTATTCATTTTTGTCATCCTTTGCCACAGTTTCTATAAGATTAGTTACAACTGAATTAATTTCTGGTGCGGATTTATCTGAAATTACAGAATGTCCTATTTCTGCTTCCAATTCCTTTCGTGCATTTCCAGCTATCCTTCCACCACGACGGGCAGCAGATTTGTTATCTTCAAAACTTTCTGGCTTCTCAGTCTGCGAAATATTTTTAGTCGCAGTTTCTGCCAGCATATTCAGAATGATTTCCGTAGTCGTCATATTGTCTCGCAGATTTTGCTTTGTAAGTCCTTTGTGTTTTTTATAATCGCGGGTTGTCATTCCTGACCAGGCTTTTGTAATTTCGTCCGTGAGAATTGCGTATTCTATTCCTTTTTTTACACCGCGATTTTCCCATTCATCGGTTAATTCTTTGCGTACTTGAATTGCTTGTAAACGTTGATTTATCCATTCTCGGGAATAACCTTTTTTTGCATAAGTCGCAAGAGCACGGTCTATAGTCTGTTCTGGATCGATAGTTTCTTCTATTCTTTCCTTACCAACTTCTGCAAGCCAGAGTTTGAATGGTTCGGCTTTCTTTGATGGTATTGATTGTATAAGCCGTAATATTTGTTCTGTTGTCATACAGTCAGTTTTGTAAAACTTACCATCCGAGCTTTGCATTTTCAGTTGGTTACAATTTGTAACCAACTCGCTACCTTCTTCTTTCAGTCGCTTTTTTAATACTTTCCAATAATTGTTTGGGTTGACACTTTCCGTCAGCACCCCAACAACATCCACTACAGAAAAATACCATTCCTCTTCCTGTTCATTCCATACAGTACGAATCGCTGAATTTTCAAAAGTTTTTGGAGAATCGTTCATACAGACAGTATAACACAAACATATCAAAAGTAAAGCATAATATACAATATTGTATATGAAATAATACAAAAAAAACCTAAACTATTACAAAGCCCTCTAGTTTCAGCAAAAACACTGAGTTACAAGTTCTCCATTGTAAATCATTTGTGAATCATTTATGAATTACTTTTCTTCAAAATATTCAAAGGCATCGATAATATACAGATAAACGCCATCAAAATCAGCCTGAATTATTTTGGAAAGATAGCTGTCTTAACCACACATAATTGTCTGCCAGTCTGGATACCAGTATTTTACTTTATAATTGCCTTTCCATTCAGGATTTTCTGAGCATAAAAAGGCTGGCGGATTACTCTTCCATTGCTTCTGCCAGTACCAGCGGTAATCTTCTGCTTCTCCAATGCTCATATAACAGATAACCAGACGCCGGGCTCCATTTTTCTTAATCTTTAACCTGCTAATATCATCTGCCGAAAGTGCCTGATCACAAGAGAATAAATCAATCACGAATAAATCATAATCTGTCTGCTCCAGAGCTGAAATAAAAGCTTCTTTTGTTGGAAAATCTTTTTGATTAGGATTAATCAGATAAAGAAAGTTTTTTGCGTCACTTAATTTATTGATGTTATCATCATTTTTGTTATAAGGCTCATAAGAAGGAATAAGACTCAAATCACGCT
>JAILQA010000375.1 GCA_024699205.1 Treponema sp.
GGAGTGATTACGCCGCTATGAATTTACATGACCGAGATATACAAAGAGCCGCTAAAAGAGAAGGAATAGCACAAGGTGCACGTGAAACTGCAATTAAGAATGCAAGAAATCTTTTGAAAGAAAAGATTCCAGAAGAAACGATTGCACGTTGTCTGGATCTTTCGTTAGCAGAAGTGCAAAAACTTGCCAGTGAAACTGAATAAAAATACTTTCTTCTAAAATATCTTCTTAAAAAATCTTCTAATCCCGCTTAATTTTACATATCCGTTTTTTTCCAAAACAGCGCAGGTATCTTCATAGCCCAAAGCAATTAAAACACTAATATTTTCCGGGTCAAAATTAACCGTACCATTTATCAAATCACCCAGATTTTTTGAAGGGACAATTTCAATCTTCGCTTTGCCATTTAATTCTTCATCATCTACAAAATATTCAGACACAGAATTATTCAGTTCCTGCTCAGATTTCAAATAAACAACAAGAATTGTATCTACATCAGAACGAAAAGCCACAGGAGCGACAGGGGTATTTCTTCCACCTACAGATTCAAAGCCGCCATCAATATATTCATAACTTTTTCCAACCTGCTCGCCATCTTCAATCACATCTGAAGGGAGCAAAGTTGAATCATAAACCAAAGGAAAGGAAGAAGAAGCCATTAAAATTGAACGAAGATTTTCATCATTCAGCTGTTCGTTCAACTTAAAATAACAAACGCTGTCTGCCCCCAAAAACTTAAACAAAGCATTCAAAAGCAATTGTCCGTCTTTAGGAATCGCCGTTGCATAAACATCTATTCCGGATTTATTGATTTTTCCTAGAGTAACATATTTTCCCATCAATTCAGAAAGGGCGTCGCGGGTAAAAAGTCCGTCGCTGTGAGCTGAACTAAAAATGTATTCAGAAATATTATTCAGAGTTCCCTTTGCAAGCCCCAGACCTGTATCTGCAACAAAAGTCAGACCATCAAGAATAGATCTTATAAACTCGCTGTCGCTATCAGAAAGATTTTCACTCAAGCCATAAGGATTTTCTTCCTGCTGTTTTTTACCAAGATTGTTTTTTGCATTTCTAACCGCAAAGGAGGCAACTTCAGAAAAAGAGCTTGTATCAGGCATTAAAAATGAAGAATAACCTACTTCCTCACGCCAGAGCTTTTCGGCAGTTTTGGAATCTGTGCAGGTAAACAAAGCCGCATTCAAAGCACCAACAGAAGAACCAGAAATAACCTTAATTTCATCAGTGATTCCATAATCATCAAGCGCTTTCCATACACCGACTTCATAGGCACCTTTTGCACCGCCACCCGAAAGAACAAGTCCGAACTGCTCGGCAAAAGCCACCATCGACAAAATGGCAAAAATAACAATGCCAAGGATTTTCTTCATTTCCATCCTCCACGCCTGTTATTTTAAATCACATCATTTGTTATTTCAATCGTTTTTTATTCCGACAGTGTAATCCGCAGTTTTACATCTTTTTTATTTCTGCGAACAATGACAGTTACAAGGTCTCCCGGCTTTTTGCTTTCCAAAGCAGAATAATAATCTGCAAGAGAACTTATCTGAATATCATCAATCTGACGAATTACATCACCACCAAGGTAAATTATACTTGAACGACTGCCGTAATATGCAGCTTCTGTTCCACCTTTCAAACCAGCGGCTTCTGCATTTCCACCACGAGCAACTTCAGAAACAAGAATACCATTTTTTACATCCAGGCCAGCATACTGAGCTATTCTTGAATTAAGCTGAATTATAGTCGCATCTATTGTACCGCGCTGAACCTTTCCATATTTAATTAAATCAGAAACAACACGAATTGCAGTCTCAGATGGAACAGCAAAACCAACTCCCGAAGAAGAACCCGAAGATGACATAATCATCGTATTTATACCAATCATCTTTCCACTTGTATCCAGCAAAGGACCACCAGAGTTTCCAGGATTTATTGCCGAATCCGTCTGAATCATATTTCTGATTATGCGTTTGTTCGAGTTTTGAATTGGACGTCCAAGCCCCGAAACAATTCCAGTGGTCATCGTCCTTTCCATACCAAAAGGATTTCCAATCGCAATTACCTTCTGTCCAACTCTAAGACCAGAAGATTCTCCAAAAGAAATTGTTTTTAATTCCATACCTTCAGGTGGATTAAACTTTATAACTGCAAGGTCGCTGTCCAAATCCTGACCAATAACCTCGGCTTCGTACTGTGTACCATCAAAGAGCGAAACATAAATCTTTGTTGCCCCCTGAATTACATGCACGTTCGTAAGGATGTAACCGCGTTTATCAATAATTGAACCGCTTCCACTTCCACCGTCCTGAACATAAGGCTCTAAGAACCAATCATAAGCCATTACTTTAGTGTTAATATTTACAACCGCTTCATTGCAGGCGTTGTAAACATTTATATTTTGTATTTCATCCTGGGTATATGAAGTTGTAGCAGAACTTACAGGAATGATTACCGTTGGATTTTCCTGCAGCTGAAGTTCATCGATTTTTGAAACTTCATTATAATATTCTGTCTGGACATCAGAAGACTGTGACAAGTCTTTTTTTTCTACTGATTTCTGACCGATTTTGAAGAAAATAAGTGAACTAATCAATGCTGCCGAAAAAACGCCGACTGCTACAGAAATAAAAATCTGTCCTTTAGTATATAATCTCATGTTAAATAATTTAATGAATCATTTAATAAAAGTAAACTTAAAAAATTTTAAATCAAGCCCATATATCAGCTCGCTGTAGAAGTGACACCCTATTCTTCTTCCGAAAAAAGAAGTTTATTTTCCATAAAACTAAAAAAGTTTTCACAATCAATGATTATGTGATCCAGAATTGTAATCCCGATAATTTTTGAAACTTCAATAAGATTTCTGGTTGTATCAATATCTTTATCAGAAGGAATAGCCTTACCCGAAGGATGATTATGACAAAGTATGATTGCAGATGCATTTTCTTTTATGGCATCTACAAAAACTTCTCGGGGATGGATTATTGTCTGATTTACAGTTCCAACTGAAACTACATGAATCTTTATAATATCATGCCCACCGTTCAAAGTAATTGCAAGAAAATGTTCTTTTTGGCTCATTGCATAATGTTTTACATAGGGAACAATATCATCTGGGGTTCTTATGTGGGCCCCAAGATGATTTCTCCGCCTTTTTCCAAGTTCAAGGGCTGCAGCAATTGCAAGGGCTTTTGCCCTTCCAACACCTTTTAAAGCAAGAAGATTTTTTATAACCTCATCATCATCAGAAGCATCAAGTGTATCAGCAATTTTTTTTGCCATTGTCTCAACGCTCATATTTTTGTTTCCTGAACCAAGAATAAGCATTAAAAGTTCTTCATCAAGAGGATAGCCCATGCCATATTTTAGAGCGTCTTCCCTTACATTCGGTTTATCAGTTTTTCTTTTATATTTTTCCACACATATATATTGGATTTAATATAAAAAAAAGTGCGGATTTTCCTGATAATTTTCTGATATTTTTTGTTTTTTCTCGATTTTTTTTAATTATTCCGTCTTATTTT
>JAILQA010000387.1 GCA_024699205.1 Treponema sp.
GAAATAACTGCTGAACTAAAAGAACAGCACGATGCCCTTGAAGCAATTTATCGTCAGCTCACAAAACCAAAAGCTCCTGTAGATGTTGACGACATAATGAAAGGGCTCGAAGAAATTGTAAATCAATATATTTCTACAGAAGAAACTCCGGATACAGCAAAAGAACCAGATGCAAAAATTGATATAAGCCGGATTGATTTTGATAAGCTTGCAACAGAGTTCGCTAAAATCAAAAACAAAAAACTTGTAATCAATGACATAAATCAACTTGTTGCAATGCGACTCGCCCAGATGCTTAAAACAAATCCGGGTAGAATAGATTATTACAAACACTATCAGGAAGTAATTGAAGAATACAATCGTAGTCAGGACAAAGCCGTAATTGAACAGGTTTTCAATGATCTTTTACAAACCGCAAAAGACATGACCGAAGAACAAAAGCGATATGTCCGCGAAGGTTTTGATAGTGACGAAGAACTAACAATCTACGATATGCTTTTCAAAGATAGTCTGACAAAAGAGGATATCAAAAAAATCAAAGAGCTTTCAAAAGAATTGCTCAAAAAGATAAAGAATCTTCTTGCCGAAATGGACAGCCCTTTTGATAAAGATGCAACCGTTGCAACTATTCATAATGAAATTAGAGATACTTTGTATGCTGAATTACCGGATGACTGTATGAGTGATTTTGATAAATACAGACAGAGTATTTTTGATTATTTGAAAACTGTTTACAGTGCAGCATAAACTTGAACTTACTCGAACAAGCCATTCATCCATTCTCCTCTGTTGACATCGGATAAAATCCACTTTATTCTTTCTCCTATGAATATTAGAAAAAGCTTTCTTTATGCGTTGATTTTCCTGTCTGTGCTCTTTTTCATTGCAGCTTCTGTTTCCTGCTCAAAAATGGGAGCAGTTGCAAACCTGAAATATGAAACTCTTTTTACATTAGACTACGGTAAATTTGAAAACGAATTAGATTTGTACGACATGGATAAAGGAAATGATTTTTCCTCAAAAATATTGATGCGGGACGGTTTTTTCTATGTTTGTGATAATAATGCAAAAAAAATAATGCAGTTGAATTCTTACGGGGATCTGCTTTCCATAATCTATAATCCAAACTATAATCCTGTCCCGTCATTTATCCAGTTTTCTGATATCTCCATAGAACCGGACGGGAAACCTTCTGTGAATGCAACCCAGCGGTCTACAGTCTATTCTTTTAATAATCCCGCCAATATTGCCCTTGATTCTGATAAAAACCTCTATATCGTAGATTTTCTGCCTGAAGACCGCTTTGAAATGAATACGAACGGTTCTCAGATGCTTCGTCAGATTGTCCTCCGTTTTTCAGCTGACGGTACTTATCTTGATTATCTCGGTCAGCAGGGCCCGGGCGGAACTCCTTTCCCGTTCATAAAGAATATCTATACGACAAAGAACAATGAGCTGGTTGTTGTCTGCATAACATCTGACGGTTACATGGTTTACTGGTTCTCTGAAGAAGGTTTCCAGAAATATGTCGTACCGATTTATAATTCCCGTCTGCCAGAATGTGATGAAAGCTATGATTCTCAGGTTTATGCCTTCCTTGATGAAATTATTCCCGATTACAATGGAACCAGGCTTTATCTGAAAATCGACTACAGCATAGAAGTTTTTGATGATTCTTCAAAAGTTCAGTCAGGCATCGTTTATAAGAAAACCCTGCTTTATCCGCTGAATATGAAAACCGGACAGTATGAAACTCCGCTTAATGTTCCTCCTTATGAGCAGGTTGTAAAAAACGAGCTGAGCCGCGTTTATTATGACATTCCGTATGATTTTCTCGGAATTACAGAATCAGGCTGGTTTTTCTTTTTAATTGCTGAAGGTGACGGTTACACAATTTCGATGATTCAACCTAACGGACAGAAAATTATCCGCCGTCATATAAGTCTTCCTGATGAAGACCTTATGTACTACAACCTGAGTTTTTCGCCGAATGGAATTGTTTCTGCAATGGTCTCAACTTCGCAGAAAACCTATGTAATGTGGTGGAGAACTGACGCTATAATTCAGTCTTTACTGCCTGCTGAAAGTTTCCTGATGAAATTCCGTAATGGAGCCCATAATGCCCATACAGAGGTTTCTTCTGAAAAAATAATTCCAAAACTTGCCCCAAAGGAATTAATCCCGCGCTACGAATAAACGCTGAATTGCAAAAAAGGAACTGCATTTATGGATGATTTGGAAGATGAAGGTCTTAATTTTCACTATAAGAGGGAAGAGCGCATAAAAAACGCACCTTTACTGGTTCAGCAGTATTATTCAGGCGAAATGAAGATGATTCCCAAAGGCCTGTTCAAAGTGATTTTTGCAAACAGGGCTTCTAAACTCATGTTTTTTGCAGTCCTGCTTCTGTTTGCTGCAGTTCTTATGACTAATTTTTTAAACTCCGGTGATAATATCCGTCTTCTGTCTGACTGCAGGATGGAATTAAGGAGTTTTTCTTTTGAAGATAAGGTTTATGTAAGCCTTTGCATTAAGCCCCGTAAAGCTGAAAAAGCAAAGGATGTGCCTGTACCGGTTACGGCAGTTTTTACAGCTGTAAATGCAGAAAAGGCTGAAGCCGCCACCGAAACCGTAGAAGGAATTTATAACGGCAGCGAATATTATTTAAGGACAACTTTTCAAGATTATGATATAATATCTGTACTTGGAAGTATTACTTACAAGGATGATGAAATAAGTTTAAAATCTGATGTGAAGAAACAGTAAATCAGAGCATCGTTTTCCGGAGGTATGTATGCAGTTATATTTTTTATCCGTTTTCTGTAATCTTTTTGCAGGTCTTTTCTTAGTTCTGCCGCGTGATAAAGAAGACAGCTTTTTTGCTGAAACAAACGGCGTCTACCGCCTTGTTATTGCGATACTTACTTTCCTGACAGGTTTGCTGAAGTTCTTCTTTGTCGTTCAGCCCGATATAATCATTCTTGGAGATTTTATTCCGGCTGTTGCAGGGCTTATCGCCGGTGCGTGCCTTCTTATTGAGTATTATAACGCTCATTCTTCAGCCAGCTTAAAGATGAATGAGTTTTTTGAAAGACTTTTTATCCAGTGGAAAAAATATATAGGTTATTTTTCTCTTGCAGTCGGCGTAATTCAC
>JAILQA010000430.1 GCA_024699205.1 Treponema sp.
CAAATAAAGCGGTATATGACAGAAACGTTAAAGTTTTCAACTCAATATATTCGGCAAATAAAAAGCTTTTCAAGGAAATTAATAGAAAGGAAATCAATTCATAAAAGATTAAAAAGGGGATAAGAATGACAGAGCAGGAAATAAAAAAATCAATTGTAGAAACTGGACTTACTTTACTTGAAAAAAAACTGGTCGCCAGAACCTGGGGAAATATTAGTTGCCGCCTTGACGAAAAGCATTTTGCAATAACTCCAAGCGGACTTGGTTATGAAAGCCTGACAACAGAGGATATTCCTATTTTCAATATGGAAGACGAAACTTGGATTGGCCGTAAGCCTTCAAGTGAAAAACGCATTCATGCTGCCTGTTATGCACAGTATCCCGAAGTTAATTTTGTTGTGCATACTCACCAGGATTATGCAACTGCAATTGGGCTGGTTGGAGTTGAAGGACTTGAAATGTCTGAGGAAGAAAAGGCACTTTTGGGAGAAATCAAAGTTGCATCCTACGGTCTGCCGGGAACTAAAAAGCTTAAAAAAGGTGTAGAAGAGGCATTAAAAGCTGGTAGCAAAACTATTCTTATGCTTCATCACGGGGCGGTGCTTTTAGGAAATGATAAGGAAGATGCAATCCACAAGGCTGAAGTTTTGGAAGAGGTTTGTAAGCGGGCTGTGGACAAAAAGGTGGGCGCTGTTGCGAAGGGTGACGTGAACGGTACAGTGAATGCTTCTGTGGGCGCTATTGATGAAATGCTTCTTCCATTACCACTTACTGAGCAGGCTGTTGATTTAGCAGAAAAAATTGCAAAGAAATATCCTAACGTAAAAATTGTTGATTCACCTTTGATGGAAAAGCTTTCAGAACTTGGTGGAATTAGAGCCCAGCTTGATGACATGAGCCAAATGCTGGGAGCCAAGCTTAAGGTTTGTGAAAATAATCTTCAGCGTATAATGTCTGTGCTTGAAAAAAATGATGCAGTGCTGGTTAAGGACCTTGGCAGTATCATCAAGGCAGAAGATAAGGATGATGTAGAAGCTCTGGAAATTCTCATAAACAAGGCGGGCATTTCAAAGCTCTACACTGCAGCCTGTGGCAAAAAAATTAAGCTTGGCGCCTTTGACTGCTGGCTTATGAGGACAGTTTTCAAATTAAAATATTCAAAAAAGAAAAATGAAAAAGCCCGTGAAAAGGGGGATGATGGAGTTTCTGGAACAAGTGCTTCTGGAGCTGGGGAGTCAGCTGGCGGTAAAGATGAAGGCTCTGGTGCCGGTAATTCCGCTGATAAATCCAAAAGCAAAAAAGCAGAAGGAATCCGTGTTCTAAAGTTCTTTTTGTTTTCTGTTTCGGCCGGCGTAATAGAAATTGTTTCGGAAACTCTTTTGGAAAAATGCCTGCCATGGGAAGCAATGACTACAAATCCGCAGATAAAATATTGGGTGAGCTACTTGATTGCTTTGATTTTATCTGTAATCTGGAATTTTACCTTCAACCGTAAGTTTACATTTAAATCTGCAACCAACGTTCCAATTGCAATGCTTAAGGTTGCCTTGTTCTATGTGGTTTTCACACCGGCAACAACCTTGTTACAGAAATATCTTTGCAGCTTTGATTGGGGTGCAGCAGACTCTTTTAAGGGACAGCTTACAACCTGTATTAATATGGTGCTGAACCTTACAACGGAGTATTTATATGACAGATTTTTCGTTTTCCGCGATAGTCTGGATACAAATAAAAAAGCCCTTGAGGCAAATAATTAAAAATACAATGGAGGCAAGAAAATGACAAATTGCGCAATAAGCAGATGGGATGATCCAGATGAGATTAATCGCCAGCTCAAAAAACTTACAAGCCAGGAAATCTGGGAAGTTACGGATGATTACTATCAGAATGTAATCATGAAGTATTATGATGAAAAATGTACTAAATCGAAGGCAGTATTCGAGGATGCAAAAAATTATATTCCAGGCGGTGTTCAGCATAATCTTGCTTTTAACAAACCTTTCCCAATGTGTATGGAAAAAGCAGAGGGAGCCTATCTTTACGATAAGGATGGAAACAAGTACATAGACTTTTTGCAGGCAGGCGGACCTACAATTCTTGGTTCAAACTATGAGCCTGTACGTCAGCGTGTAATTGAACTTTTGCAGACCTGCGGCCCTGTAACAGGACTTCTTCACGAATCAGAGCTGATGATTGCAAAGGAAATCAACAAGCACATGCCTAATGTTGAAATGTTCCGAATGCTTGGTTCTGGAACAGAAGCTTGTATGGCTTCCATGCGAATTGCCCGAATTGCAACCGGACACAAGCGTATTATTAAAATGGGCGGTGCTTATCACGGATGGTCTGATCAGCTTGTTTATGGTTTGAAAATCCCGGGCAGCCGAAATCTTCTTGAATCCCACGGAATCCCAAGCCGAATCTACGGACAGATTGATGAATGTCGTCCTAATGACCTTAATATGCTGGAAACTCTGCTTCGTCGCAATAAGGCAAAGGGTGGAACAGCTGGAGTTTTAATTGAACCTGTTGGTCCAGAAAGCGGAACCCGACCAGTTGCAAAAGACTACAACAAGGGTGTTCGCGCTCTTTGCGATAAATACGGTGCCCTTATGATTTTTGATGAGGTTGTAACTGGCTTCCGTGTTGCTCTTGGTGGTGCACAGGAATATTTTGATGTAGTACCTGATTTGACAATCTTTGGAAAAATTGTTGCCGGTGGTTATCCTGCTGCTGGTGGTGTAGGCGGAAAGAAAGAATATGCACAGCTTATGGCTGCCGGACTTGCAACTGGTAAACACCGTGCTTATGTTGGCGGTACTTTGGCTGCAAATCCGCTTTCTTGTGTAGCTGGAACTGCTGCAATCCAGGAAATTGCCAGAACTAATGCCTGTGAAATTGCAGGAAAAATGGGTGATCGACTTACAGATGGTTTGAAAGACTTAATCAACAAGTACGGACTTCCTTTCGTAGCTTACAACCAGGGCTCAATCTGCCACCTTGAATGTACAGGTGCAATGAGCTTTGACTTTAGTTCGTTGAGCTTCTTAAAGTCTGCCCTTGGAATCCTCAAGCACAAGGATATGATGTATGTCCGCAAGGATTCTATGGAAAGAATGGGCGCCGCTTACATGGCAAACGGAATTGTAACTCTGGCCGGTTCACGCCTTTACACATCACTTGCCGATACTCCGGAAATTATTGATGAAGCTTTGAACCGCTTTGAAGAAGTATTCAAGCACGTTGCAAAGACTGATAAAGGTTTGTTGAAATAGATTGAATTATTAGAAAAGTTAATTAAATAAAGTAGATTTTTATATTGAAGATAAGTTCTAATCCCTTGATTTGTTTGAATCATGGGATTTTTTTATTGAAGTGACTTTGCTTTACATGTTATAATTTTTTATATGGATTTTTCACGCAAGCTGCCAATTGGCATTCAGAGTTTTGAAAAGCTCAGAACAGAAAAGTTTCTCTATGTCGATAAGACTGAAGATATTTTTAATCTTGTTCATTCAGGAAAATCTTACTTTCTCTCCCGTCCACGCCGATTTGGAAAAAGCCTTTTAATTTCTACGCTAGAAGCCTATTTCGAAGGAAAAAAGGAGCTTTTTGAAGG
>JAILQA010000066.1 GCA_024699205.1 Treponema sp.
TAAGGTATAAACTTTTCAAGCTCTGCCAGGCATTCATCAAAATCTTTTATCTTATTAATCAATTGAACGT
This sequence comes from Treponema sp., assembly GCA_024699205.1. GTDB lineage: Bacteria > Spirochaetota > Spirochaetia > Treponematales > Treponemataceae > Treponema_D. The sequence continues at coordinate 71 of JAILQA010000066.1, forward strand.
GGAGACAGTTTTCTTCATGATAGGTGTGAGGAAGGCTGGAGAGAAAGAGTGGAATTACAGAATCATTTTTAATCCGTTTTAGAATATTCTTATATTCCGGTGCTCGAATACCAATAAAATAGTTGCGAGGCAAGCCAGGAATAAGTTTTGCAGAAAAATCACCATATTTTTTATCTTCATATTCAAATAGCAGCTGCTGTAATTCTTTTATAGTCATAGTTTTATTATAGCGGAAGGATTTTCTCTTCTTTTATCTCAAGAAATAAGTTTTCATCAGGCCTTTGCCCTTGATTTCCATTTCAACCGGGTCGGAATAAGCAATAGCATCTTTTGTAAGTGTCATCGTAGGTTCGGAAACATGGATTTTAGAAGTTTGACCAGAGCTTTCCATTCGGCTGGCAACATTTACTGTGTCGCCCCAAATATCGTAAACAAACTTTGTCTTTCCAATAACACCGGCAATAAGGCTTCCGCTGTTGATTCCAATTCTCATAAAAAGCTTGACGTCGCTTGAAGCATTGAAATCCTCAATATCTTTTAACATTCCACGGGCAAAATTGATGATTGCAAGAGCATTTTTTTCGGCCCCCTTGTTTCCAAAAAGACCGGCGGCAGCCATATACGAATCTCCAATTGTCTTAATTTTTTCAATGCCCTCACGTTTGGCCCGTTCATCGATGCGGGAATAAAGAGCATTCAGGGCACCTACAACAGTGTCTGCATCAAGAGTACTTGTTATTTTTGTAAAACCGACAATATCGGCAAAAAGTACAGAAGCGTTTTCAATTCTATCTGCTATTCTTGCGTTTTTGTCCATTTCAAGACGTTTTGCAACTTCTTCAGGAAGAATGTTCAGCAAAAGCTCTTCAGAGCGATTTTTTTCTTCCTGAAGTTCTTTTGTACGTTCCCTAACGGTATCTTCAAGTTTTCGATTTTCTTCCTCAACCCGAATGATTTTTCCTTCCGTAAAAGAGATTGTAATCGAAACAATAAAAAGAATTGAAAGCAGTCCTAAAGCAATTTCAAAAATAATATAGGATAAAGGTTTAAGCACGCTTTCGTAGGTAAAAATAATTGTTGAATCCAGCGGTGAAAAATCAGATGGTGAGTACATTATACAGCCAAAACCGAGGTTTTTAAGAGGACTTACCCTGTAATAATCAGAACCATGAATATTTCCCTCGTCTTTATCCTGAGGCTTGTGAACATTTATCTTATTTTGAGAAAGGGTAAAAGTTCCATTCCAAGGTCCCGGATCAATAGAACAATCGTCACAAACATCTATTGAAACATTCCAGTCAGTGATGATTGTGGCTTTCATGTTGTTAAAAATAATTCCGTTATACTGGGCTCCAACTCTGCTTAAATCTCCGTTGTCGTTCCATACTTTTTCAGCATCACGCAGAAAAGTTACGCAGACAGATTTTGCTTTATCATTTTCCAGATAAGGCTGGTCTATTACAATTTTTCTTTCGGGAATGCTGATTCCTGTAATGGAGATAATGATAAGAACTCCAAGAAGACCGCCCGAAACTGCGCTGATAACCTGCCATACATGACTTCGGACAATTCTTCTTTTCATTTCTGGAATTGTATTAGTTTCTTTATAGTTTGGGCTCAGGCGGGTACCTTCTTGTTTATCAGAGTAAAACTCAAGCTCCATAAGTTTTATTGAAGAATAAAAAAGATGAAGCGCACCAATTCCATAGCCTATGTTTATCCAGGAAATACCATAAATGAATAAAGCCATAAATATTCCGGCAAAAGGAAAGAGGGAATAAATAATAAGGGAAATAAAAACATTTTTCGGCAAAACTTTCTTAGACTGGAAAAGCATTACAAGTGTAATAAGACCAGGCAAGAGCCCCAGAACAACGCTTAAAGAATATAAAGTGTTTCTATGGTAAAAATTGTTTTCATCAAAATAATAAAAGAGATTAGTGAACTGACTTATCACTGTAAGAATTATTCCAAGGAGACAAATATAAAAAACAATATAAAGGTGAACAGGGATTCCATTTTTTACAGTGATAAGTCAGTTCACTAATCTCTTTTATTATTTTGATG
>JAILQA010000445.1 GCA_024699205.1 Treponema sp.
AATAATCTTTATAATTATATATGATTTTTTATAAAAATCTACTTTAAAAAATTTTAAAATAATTTAATACCTAGAAATTGGCTGATTTGAGGGAAACTTCCCCTGAAAATAGTGATTTTTTGCTTCCATCGCTCAATTCTACGATAAGACTGGCATTTTCATCTATATCAACAGCTTTTGCTTTATACGAGGATTTTTCATCTCCAATTACAGGATAAACTGTAAGTGTTTTGCCAAGAAGAAAAGATAATCTTTTGTATTCTTCAAACACGGCTTCTGGAGCTTCTTCTAGGATTTTATATAGCTGGACAGAAACTTCTGCAGCCAGTTCACAGCGGGTTATATGCGTATTGAGCGTGTCTGTGCTTCCAGAAAAAATTGCACCAGCGATTTTCTTGACTTCTTCCGGAAAGGCTTCTTTGTTTTCTTCTATATTTATACCGATTCCGATAATTGCAGATTCAATAAGGGAAGTTTCAAAATTGGTAAAGCCTTCTGTCAGAATCCCGCAGATTTTTTTATCATTATAAAAAATATCATTAATCCATTTGATTTTTGTTTCAATTCCGTAAAGCTTTTTAATTGCCCGGCAGACAGCAACTGCACTAAAAGCTGTTATTTTTGCCGGATTTGTAATTGGACTTGCAGGAGAATAAATTGCGCTCAAATAGATTCCAGTTTTGTCAGGAGAATAAAAGGTTCTTCCCATTCGACCTCGACCAGCTGTCTGATGTTCTGCAATTATAACTCTTTTGTCCAGGCGGGGACTTGCAGCTAAAAGTTTTTTTGCATAAAGATTTGTCGAATCAATTTCTTTGAAACATTCAACCTGTATTTTGTGTAAGTCCTTGTGTAAATCACTTTCCTCAGAATAATTATTTTTTATATAAGAGTAAAAAAGAGCAGGGGAAACAACATCATTATTCTCTTCAAGAATATAACCTCCGTTTGTGGTTCCTTGAATTATAAAACCTTCTTTTCTAAGTGAATCAACGGCTTTCCAGATGGCTGCCCGACTTACCTGACATTTTTTTGCAAGTTCTTCGCCAGAAATCGCTGTTTGAGATTTTTTTGCTTCCGAAAGTGCTTCTAAAACAAGTTCCTTGGTCTTCATAAAAGAAAGTATATTTGTAATTAGAAGTAACTGCAAGACGGACAGACGTGTGTGAACAGGCGTGTATGTGTGTGTGGGGGGGAGAAAAGATGAAATATTTTTAATAATGTAAACTTAATTATGTATAAAAGGTTTACAATCTCTCTTTTTTTGTGTATTGTAGTGAATCATGAAAAAATTAAAATCTGTATTTATAGCTTTATTTGCCGCAATTATTTGTGCCGGCTCTTTTATAAAAATCCCACTGGGACTTGTTCCAATTGTTTTGCAGAATGTTCTCTGCATTTTATCAGGCGTGCTGTTTGGAGGTGTATTATCTGCTGCTCCAACTGCCTTATTTTTGCTTGCTGGTCTTATTGGCTTGCCGGTTTATTCTGGTGGCAGTAGTGGAGTTGCTGTATGGATTGGTCCTACCGGAGGATTTCTTGCTGGTTATCTTTTGGGGGCACTTGTTGCAGGCCTGATTGCAGGTAAACCTTCTGAAGAAGAAAGTAAAATTACTTGGAAGAATGCAGTTCGCATAACAATTGCAATATTTGCAGGAATGATTATCCTTTATGTACCGGGAGTAATTCATTTTGCTCGATGGGCAAGAAAAATGGAAAAGGTTCCTGCTGATAAAACTGCACTTGCTTTTACTTTGTCTGCTTGCGTGATACCTTATCTTCCTGGTGATTTATTGAAAATAGTGATAGCCGTTCCTGTCGCGTTAAAAATCAGACCGGTTCTTGCACAATATCTGGGCTCTTCAAAGTCTGCAAAAACCAAAAAGGAAGAAAGCCTTGAATCAACTGATAGTGAATAATATTTATAAAACTTTCAATACTTTTGGAAGCAGCAAGCAAAATCCAGCTCTTAAGAATGTCAGTTTTTCTATAAACGAAGGGGAATGTGTCGTAATTGGCGGAGAAAATGGAAGTGGCAAAACTGTTTTAATGAATATAATTGCCGGATTGGAAGAGGCAGACAGCGGGGAGGTAAAGACTTCTTCCCGTCCGGGCCTAGTTTTTCAGGAAGCAGAAACTCAGATTTTAGGTGAAACAGTCTATGAGGATGTTTCTTTTGGCCCTAAAAATCTTGGCTGGAAGAAAGAAAAAATCACAGAATCGGTTCAACGTGTGCTTGAAATTACGGGATTAACGGATAAAGCAGATTTTCCGGCGCGTTTTCTTTCTGGGGGCGAAAAACGTCGTCTTGCGGTTGCCTGTATGCTTGCTATGGATTTATCCATAATCATTTTTGATGAGCCTTATGCAAATCTTGATTATGGTGGGGTAAAACAGGTCAATGCTTTGATAAGGGAATTGAAGGCTCAAAATAAGACTATAATCATTCTTACCCACGAAATTGAAAAATGTCTTGCGCTTTCGGATCGCTTTATTGTTTTGTTCAGGGGTGAAAAAGTTTTTGATGGACCTGCAAGAGAGGGATTGCTGCAGAAGCTGGAAAACTGGAATATAAGGAATCCGCTTGCTTCGTATAATTGCTTTGAAGATTTAGTCTGGTGATTCTGATGCAAAAGTATTCAGCATTTAGTTATAAACCTGGAAAGTCTCTGATTCATAAAATGCCTGCATGGGGGAAAATCCTTTTTCTTCCTGTTTTGAGTATTGCAATTTTTTCACTCCCGCCTGTTTTTGCAATAGGAATATTTCTTTTTCAGCTTATTTTGTCATTTTGTCTGCATTTTACTCTTCGTGAGCAGCTTAAAGATTTAAAACCGGTTTTATATTATTCAATTCTCCTGATTTTTTATTCTTTTTTGTCTTCACTGATTGGAGGTCTTTCTTCAGGGCTTGCCTTTGCAAAAATTGATTTTAGAATGAGCCGGGATTCGATTTTTATGCTTATAAAATTATTCTGTCTTTTGCAGGCTGCTTCAATTTTATACAGGACCTCAACTTCTCTGGAAATTAGGGAAGGGTGCGAAAAAATTGAAATATTTATATGCAGGATTTTGCATTTGCCTTGCAAAAAATCGGTTTCTAACGCTATTTCACTTTTTATTAATTTTATTCCGATGGTTTTTTCGGTTTGGAATCAGTCAAAAAAAGCCTGGTATGCACGGCGAGGGAAAAAAGGAATTAAAATGTATATTACGCTGCTGCCAGTTTTATTTTCGGTTTGCATGAAAAAAGCTTATAATACGGCAAAAGCTATACAGGTGAGATAATATTCCGATAATATTTTTATGAAGAAGTGTAAAATTGCAAATAGAAAATATACAGCGGCAATAATTGGAACCGGGAGAATCGGTTTTTCATTAGGTTTTGACAAAAAAAGAGAACAGCCTGCTTCGCATACAATGGCTTTGCTGGCAAACGACTCGGTAGAAATTCTTGCTGGCTGTGATACCGATGCAGAAAATCTTAATAATTTTAGCAAATACATAAAAAAGTATAATAAAAATGCCAGATTTTTTAACAACTTGTCTGATTTTTTAGACTATTTCACAATTTTACCAGATATAATTGTTATTGCTGTCAACGAAGATTCGCATTTATCTGTTACATTGAAAATCCTGGAAAGAAAGCCAAAGCTTATAATTTTAGAAAAACCTGTTGCCCTGAATACAGCCCAGGGTAATCTTATAAAACAGAAAAGCCAAGAGTTTGACGTTCCTCTTTTGATAAATCATGAGCGACGTTTTGCCCTGGATTATAATTTTGCCCGCGAATATCTTTCTAAAATTGGTAAAATCCTTACTGTAAATGCCCGTCTGGATTCAGGACTGCGTGTTTATCTTAAAGAAAAAGAGGATAAAGGCGAGTATTCTCTATTGCACGATGGAACTCATCTTGTAGATATAGTTTTATTTTTGCTGAGTGAAGGGGTGCAAGTCTCTGAAAAGCATGATAGTTTACAGGATATAAAACTAATTAGCCTGACCCGTGATGACGAAAAGCCACAAGTAGTGCGGAATATAAATGTTCACGCCTGCAATTCTGTTTGTAATGATATCAATTTTAATATTTCAGGGCAGAGTAAGTATTTTGGTTTTGAAATTGAAATAATTGGCAGTTTGGGGCGCATAAAAATCGGGAACGGGATATTTGACTTTTATAAGAGGGAAGAATCATCGCTTTATACCGGTTTTTATTCTCTTGTTCCTGATAAATCTGTAAAAAAGATAAAGAAAACCGGCTATTTTGCAAATATGGTTCAGAATGCCGTCGATTTTCTGGATGGAAAGGCGGAATTAAAATCAACTTTGCAGAACGGATTGGAAACTCTGTCTATTCTTGAGGAAATTAAAAATCAGATAATTACTTGCGGCGTGTAAACTCAAAGTTCTGCAGGAACTGTTTTGCCCTTTCTGTTTTTGGATTTGTCCAGAACTCTTCCGGATCACCAGTTTCAACGATTTCGCCATCATCCATAAAGACAATTTTATCTGCAACTGCTCGTGCAAACTGCATTTGATGAGTAACAATAAGCATTGTTTTTCCTTCGTTTGCAAGATTCATCATTACATCGAGAACTTCGCGAACCATTTCCGGGTCAAGAGCGGCTGTAACTTCATCAAAGAGCATAACTTCCGGGTGCATACAAAGCATTCTTACAATGGCAACTCTCTGTTTTTGTCCGCCGGAAAGCTGACGAGGATAAGCGTATTTTTTATCTGCAAGGCCAACTCTTTCAAGTAAAAACTCTGCTTCCTGTTCAACTTCCTTTATATCACGGTGCTGGGCATGTTTTGGACCAAGAAGAATGTTTTTCATAACGTTCAGATGAGGAAATAAATCATAACTTTGGAAAACCATGCCAACTTTCTGGCGGATAAGGTGCATTTCCTTCTTGCGGTTTGAAATTACTTCGCCATCAAGCAGGATTTCTCCATCCTGAATCTGTTCAAGTCCGTTTATACATCGCAGTAAAGTGGATTTTCCGCAGCCAGATGGTCCCAAAATGACAATGACATCACCTTTTTCAATACTTAAAGAAACGTTTTTTAAGATTACGTTGTCATCAAAAGATTTTTTTATATTTTTTATTTCCAGTAAAGCCATTTTCCTATCCTTATCCTCTCTGCTTTTTTTCGATATAGCGGGCTATCATGCTTAAAATCCAGCAGACGAAAAAATACATCATAAATATTACAAAATATACAGCAATCGAAGCGGTTGGGATTGTAAGTCTGTTTGCTTCGATAATTTGTTGACCAATTTTTACAACTTCTATTACACCGACAAAAACTACCAGAGAGGTTGTTTTTATCATTCGGGTGATGA
>JAILQA010000467.1 GCA_024699205.1 Treponema sp.
GGATATTCTCCGCGAAGATGTTGAGTTTATTCCAGCTCATCCAATGGCAGGCCGGGAAGTTTATGGAGTTCAGAACAGTGATGACAGAATCTTCCATAATGCAAACTACATTGTAACTCCAACTTCAAAAAATACAGTTGAAGCAATAGAGTGGTGTAAGGATTTGGGGCGTCTTTTGGGATTCAGAAAGATTTCTATCCTAACTCCAGAAGAGCATGACCAGATGATTGGTTTTGTTTCTCAGTTAACACACTGTATTGCAGTTGCATTAATGGATTGTAGCGACAACAGTCATATTGTTGATTATACGGGAGATTCCTTCCGTGATTTAACGAGAATTGCAAATATCAATGAAAACATGTGGAGTGAGCTTTTCTTAATGAATAAAAAGCCCCTGCTTGAGCAGATGGACACTTTTATTAAAGAAATGCAGACTTTGCGTGATTTGTTAAATAATGAAGATAGAGACGGCTTGTGTGAAAAAATGAAACTTTCTACACAACGACGTTCTTTGTTTAATAAAAAATAAGGTTATAATATGGAGGCAAAATAAAATGAATATGGAGTTTGAAAGAAAGCTGGCAATTCCAGCTGAGGTAAAAGAAAGATATCCATTAACTGCAAAAATTAATGATATCGTAGAAAAGAAGCGTGCAGAGATTAAGGCAGTTTTTGAAGGACGTTCGGATAAAATGATTCTTCTAATTGGACCTTGTTCTGCTGATAGGGAAGATGCTGTTATTGATTACATGACACGTCTTGTTCCTGTTCAGGAAAAGGTAAAGGATAAAATCCTTCTTGTACCGCGCATCTATACCAACAAACCGCGCACTACAGGTGACGGCTACAAGGGATTACTTCATCAGCCGGATCCTAATTCAAAGCCAGATATGTACAAGGGAATTATTGCAACCCGTTCTATTCACATGCATGCAGTAGAAGCCACAGGTTTTATTTTTGCAGATGAAATGCTTTATCCCGAGAATCATAAATATATAGATGATTTACTTGGTTATGTTGCAGTAGGTGCCCGTTCTGTAGAAGACCAGCAGCATCGCCTTACAGCAAGTGGAATTGAAGTTCCTGTTGGAATGAAAAATCCAACCTCTGGTGATTATGCCGTTATGATGAACGCAATTCTGGCTGCCCAGCACAAACACACATTTATCTATCGAGGTTGGGAGGTTCATTCTCAGGGAAATCCATGGTCTCACGCTATTTTACGCGGTTCAACAAATAAACACGGTAATACAATTCCAAACTATCATTATGAAGATTTAATCCGTCTTTGTGATGTTTACGATGAACGAGAATTATCTAATCCAGCTGCTATTATCGATACAAACCATTGTAATTCCGGTAAAAATCCTTTTGAACAGCCACGTATTGTTATGGATGTTCTTCATTCCTGCAAGCATAACGACAGAATCAGAAAGCTTGTAAAGGGCTTTATGATTGAAAGCTATATAGAAGACGGCTGTCAGAAAGTAAACGAAAATGTTTATGGTAAATCAATTACAGACCCATGCTTAGGCTGGGAAAAATCTGAAAAATTGATTTATGATATTGCTGAAAAAATTTAAGTCTTTTAATAGATTTAATTAATTTAGATTTGATTAATGATTTAATTACTTCGGGATGCGTTATGAAAAGATGTGTGATAATCGGTGCCGCTCAAATACAAAATTATTCAAAAATCAAAAGTTATCTATCTGCTGATGTTTTTTGTATTTTTTGTGACGGTGGCTTGAAACATCAACAGTCTTTGGAACTGCATCCTGATTTAATTGTTGGTGATTTCGATTCAGCCGATTTTTACGAGGGACAAAAGACTGCCGGAATAGCGCAAGCCGAAATTATAAAGCTTCCCTGTGAGAAAGATGATACTGATGTTTTTTTTGCGGTAAAAGAAGCGGTAAGTCGTGGTTTTGACGATTTTCTTTTAATTGGAGTAATCGGGCAGAGGTTTGATCATTCCTTGTGTAATATCTCTGTCCTACTTTATTTATACGAAAATAAAAAATCTGCTGTAATTCTGGACGATTATTCAGAAATGCAAATTATTGGTGCAGAAACTCTTCAACAGCCTGCTGAGATTCCTAATAGTTATTCTTATTTTTCGCTTATGTGTCCCTTTGGTGATGTAAGTGGCGTTACTATAAAAAATGCAAAATATCCTCTGGAAAATGCGGAAATAAAATGCAGTTACCAGTATGGAATCAGTAATGAAGTGTTAAAAGAAAAAACCGCTTCTGTTTTTGTCAAAAGCGGCCTTTTACTCTTAATTAAAATCTTTTCTAATTAGAATCTCTTATCTTCAATTCTCTTTGTTTTCT
>JAILQA010000468.1 GCA_024699205.1 Treponema sp.
TAATTTAATTTTTGTAGTTGAAAAAACTGTGGAAGATGAAGACGGAGTTTCTATCCGATATATGGTTGAAACTGCGATTATTAAGTAAAAGAAAAATAAAAATTTGTTATTTATTTAAAAAAAATTTTTAAATGGTCCGAAATCTTTGTTTTGCGACTAATATATATATAATTAAATGTGGTTAGATTTTCTACATTTTTTTTCTCCGATTTAAGCCGTACAGATTGTTTGTCTGTATGGCTTATTTATTTTTAACGAGGTGTTTATGAATCGAAGAAAAATAAAGGAAGTATCTGTTATTTTACTGGAAGCTCTGCTTATTGCGGGAGTTGTTTTGCTTTCACTGGGACCGGTTTCGTGCAAGGTTACAGCGGAAGGAATTAAAATGCTTGACGGCGATTATGTTCCGCCGGTACTGCAAGGAGTTTCTGTAATTGACTCAAATACTGTGGAAATGATTTTTTCGGAAGAGGTGAACTTGAACGCTTGTGTTGTTTCTCCTTTTATCGAGGGAATTTCAGATTCACAAAAGAGTTCACAAACTGAAGAATTGTCTGAAGCACTCGCGGCGGCGTCCGGGGCCTTTGGTTGTATTGCTGTTAATGTTGAGTATGCGGCAGAGAATTCGGTTGTGTTGATTCGCCTGGAGGAAGAAATGGAAACGGGTAAGAAATACGAACTTTACGGTAATGTGAAGGATAAAATCGGAAATACCCTGACTTTTTCTGTGCCTTTTGTGGGATTTAATGCGAGAATTCCTAAGATAATTATGACTGAGATTCAATCTGAAACAATTAGTGGTCAGAAGTCGATTGAAAAACAGGATGGAACTTATCGAACAGAGTTTGTTGAGTTTCTTGCTTTATCGGATGGAAATCTTGCTGGACTAGAGCTTTGCAGCGGTTATGACGGAGAGTCACGGAAGTTTATTTTTCCTGTGGTTGAAGTTAAGCGGGGCGAAGTGTTTCTTGTCCATCTCAGAAATAAAGGGAATGGCTGTGTGAATGAAATTGATGACAATCTTGGGTTAGCTTATGGGATTTATACAAAGGCTGACGTGAGAGATTTATGGTCAGAAGAAACTGAAACTGCACTGGGGAATAAAACTGATGTTTTAATTGTGAGAAACAGGGCGGACGGTAAAATAATGGATGCTTTTTTTTATGCAGCTGAAGAAACGGAGAAGTGGCAGAAATCTATGGGAATGTATGCAGAAGAAGCTGTTGCTTATGGAATCTATCCATCTTCTGATATAGAAGAAGCTTTTATTACACAGGGATTAACCGCTTCAAAAACTATTGTCAGAAAAAATGCTGTGGAATTACTTGAAAAAGCTTTTTCTGACGGGGATGATGGGGAAGTGGAATACCCTATAGAAAATAACCGTGATTTCTGGGCAATTTCAGGCGAAGCAAGTCCGGGCTTATTGTAAGATTCTTGTAATATATGTGATAAGGAATGTGATAATGTATTTGTAAAAAAAGATTCTTTATGTTACAGTTAGCCTTATGGTTGAATTATTAGCTCCTGCGGGAAATATAGAATCACTTGACGCTGCAATTGGTGAAGGTGCCGATGCTGTTTATTTGGGATTGAAAAGTTTCAATGCAAGAATGCGCACGACAAATTTTGCATGGAATCAGTTTGAGGCGGCGGTAGAGGCTCTTCATCGTCAGAATAAAAAAATCTATGTTACTGTAAATACCGTTTGTGAAGAGCGGGAAACTGAAAGACTGTACAGATTTCTTGCTTATTTAAATGAGATTCATCCAGATGGTTTAATTGTTCAGGATTATGCTGTCCTCAGAATGGTGCAGGAGTTTTTTCCTGAAATTGAAGTTCACGCTTCTACCCAGATGAATGTTGAAAGCTCAAATGCTGTACGTTTACTGCAGAAGAATGGGGTAAAAAGAGTCGTTCTTGCAAGAGAGCTGGGACTTGAAGAAATAAAGAAAATCAAAAATGAAACAGGTGCAGAACTTGAAGTTTTTGTTCATGGTGCTTTGTGTGTAAGTGAATCTGGTCTGTGCCTTTTCTCAAGCTTTTTGGGTGGAAAATCAGCTAACCGTGGAATGTGTGCTCAAGCCTGCCGACGTTTTTATACGGCAGAAGTTCCGGGCGGAATTAAGCAGGGCTATTATTTTTCTCCTTGTGACTTACAGCTTATAGATCAGATTCCGGATTTGATAGAAGCCGGTGTTGATTCTTTTAAGATTGAAGGCCGCATGAAAAGTGCAGAATATGTTGGAAGTGTTGTTTCTGCTTATCGTTATGTTATAGATCATTATAAAGAAGATAAAAAAGGTGCAATTGCTGCTGGAAAACGAATGCTTGCATCGGATTTTGCCAGAGCAAAAACAACTTACTGGTATGGATTTAATTCGCATGAAGAAGGCGTTCAAAATGCTGCTTCTAAAATATTGAATCCTGATCAAGCCGGGGGAACTGGTATTTTTCTTGGTAAAATCGCTGCAACCAAGCCTGCACAAAAAGAGTTAATTGAATCAATAAAGCAGTCTCTTCTTGCAGCTAATGCAGGTTCAAAACCAAAGGAAATGGTAAGAATCCAGATGGCTTATTTGACGGGCGGAAGTTATGAGCCTGATCCTGGTGATTCAATTCGTCTGCATAAAAAGGACGATTCTGGTCGTGAAAGTCATAAAATCCGTTCTGTTGAAATTGAGGCTGACGGAAAGCATTGGATTGATATACCTGAAGGTTTTACAGTGGGAGATAGTGTTTATCTTCTACAAATCAAATCTAGTTCAAAACGATACAATCATGTATTGCCAAGAGATTTGAGTACTTACAGAAAGCAGCCTAAAGATCAATTGCTTCCAATTCTTGATTTGATGCCGGTAAAGGATAGAGAGTTGTCGTATTTTCCTGAAGGCATTTATGTGCAGGTTTCATCAATTCCAGATGTTTTTGCAATTCAGGGCTTGAAGCCTGTTCGCGTAATTATTGAGTATAATTCCGAGACTTCATATGATTTACTTAATCATAAGACAGTTCTTCCATTTTCTAAAAAACAGATTTTTATTTCACTGGATCCTTTCTGCGCTGCGTCCCAGGAAGATAAGCTTTCTGAAGAACTCAAGATATTGATAGAAGATGGTTATGTAAACTTTGTTGTAAATAATATTGCACATATTCAAATGCTCAATGGAAGAAAGGTAAATCTGATAGCCGGACCTTATCTTTATACCTTTAACCGCTGGGCAGTTTCCTGGTTGGAAAATCAGAATATAGGTGCTTTTGTAATGCCTCTTGAAAACTCAAGGCGTAACCTGGAAGCAACTTTTGAAGCTACGGTTCGTTCACGCGTGCTTGTTCCTGTTTTTGCATATCCAGCTTTGTTCCGAATGCGTTTCAAGCTGCCTGAAAATTATGATTTTACTTACTTTGAAGACAAAGAAGAAAAAGTTTTCAAGGTTAATTCTACTGCTGACGGTTCCTTTGTTATGCCGGAAGAACCTTTTTCTATTGTAGACAAAATGAACTTTATTTCTGCAGCTGGCTTTAAGCGTCTGCTCATTGATTTTTCAAAAACAAAAGTTTCACGCAGTCAAATAAAAGCAATTTCGTCTTCCATGATAAAGGGGCAGCCTTTGCCGGATGTATCAAGATTCAACTGGAAGGATGGATTTTATTCTCCTCAGCAAATTGAAGAATACAAGGCTGCGAATGAAAGAAGCCGAATGCAGAAAGAAGCCGGTAAAAATACTGTGACTAAGATTTCTAGAAATAATAGCCACAGTAAAGGCCGAAAAAACTAAGAGAGTTTACTTTCTAGAAAACTACACTTTCTTCTTCCGAAACAGAATCGGCTTCTGCCTGAGTTTCTTTTGGAATTGCATTTTCAACTTTTTCAGCATCATCTTCCTTTGTAGAAGCACTTCCAGAAACAGAATTGTCTTCTGTTTCTGAATCCGCTGGTTTTACCAATTTCGGTTTGTATTCAATATGTTCAGCAACAATAAAAACCTTGCTGACATTTTTACCATCATTGTCCTTCCAACGATTTTGCTTAAGACGACCAACAACACGCACCCCACGACCTTTGCTACTTTGTTTTTCGCACACTTCAGCCATTTTTCCATAGGCTTCAACATCGAAAAAAGACACTTCTTCAAAAGACTCTCCGCTAGAATTCTTAGTAAAGCGGTTCACTGCAAGAGGAAATTTACATACTTTAAATCCCTTTGCCGGTTCACTCAATTCTGCCTGTCTTACGACATTTCCTTCAAGAATTATTGAGTTTAATTGATTCATAAACATCTCCTGTTTAATAAAAAGAATACCTTGAGTTCGGCCGAAACTCGTCATAGAATGTCCAAACATCCTATACCTACTATTAGTCGAAAAATAAAGATTTCGGACCATTTTTGAGAAAAAAAATAATAATTTTTTGTTATTCTCTAGAAATTACAGAAAACTGCGAACAATCAGAGAAAAGTTACTTTGAATTGCTGACCAGACGGAGCATATAAAGTTCGATATATTCTTTTAAAACTTTTTCTTCGCCAATACGCTGCATATTCGGAGTTTTTACAAGGTTTTCAGCAAGACTTTCCAGCCTTTGTTTTGTAAGAGAAGATGCGGATACTGTTCTGAGAACACGGCGTGTATAATCACGAATCAAAGAGTTTACATCATCTGTAAGATTTTTACGGTTTTCCTTGCCTATCATTTTATTCCATTGCGTAATAAGAAAATTCAGTTCACGGTCAAGATTGGAACCTTCAGGAATTAATTCCTTTGAAAGAATAATGGCTTGTTCGGCAAGTGCCTGTTGTCTGGTTAATTTTTGACCTGTATGCTGAACTTCCGCTTCTTCTTCAAATGGATTTTTTACAATTGATGGAGTCTTTTCTGCGATTTTCTTTTTATTGCGGAATAAACCTATAAACCATGAAAGCACAGGCAGTGAATAAATAAAAGGAAGCTTTGCCTTTGCATGAGACAAAATTGATTCTCTCTTTAGAAGGAGAAGTCTACTGTATGGAAGCAGTTTATCATCATTGAAAATCTGGAAGGAATCCATTAGTGTATCTGCACTTTTTTCGTATGCCAGAGAGGCCATGAACTTTGCTGTAAGAAGAGCATACAAAACAGGGGATTTGTCTTCAACAATCTGTTCCAGGACAGCTTCAAATTTATCATCATGAGTCATTTCTGGAAGCTTGTTGTATTCAAGCAGATTTTTGTACCATTTTTCGGTAAGATAAGTTTCAACCGAAACATGAGCTTCGTTACAAAGACGGACAACAAGAGGAATAACATTTTCCTTGTAAACGTAGTATTTATTTTCGGAAGCCACCTTAAAGACAAGCAGGGAAGGGAGAACATTTTGCTCAGCTTCTGTTGATTCTTTTGTAATAAAATCTTTTAAATCATCTTCTGAGTACTGACCATAAAGAAGACGTCCGTTTTTATCATGGAATTTTAAAATCTGATCCTGCGAATAATAGAAGGGAGCTTTTAAAAGATTATCCTTTAATTCTTTTAGAGCTTCTTCGCGTCGTTTGCTCAATTGAATTTTCTGTTTAAGATATGTGTTGTTAATTTCTGAAATTTGAACGGACTGAAGAATATTTGTGTCTTCAATTGTTCTGTCTTGAATCTTTTCAAAATCAAGGCGCAGGTAATAACAAAGCTGATTCCACAGATAATAATCATCATCATCAGAAAATTCATGATATTCGTTGTTTTCCGGGTCAATGTATTTAGCAAAAAAATGCTTAATAGAAATTTCCCTGTTTGGACTGGAAGAACGCAGCTTTTTATTAAGATAATCATGAAATTCTTCTTTTTTAACGATTTTTATAATTTTTTTCTGTGCAATTTCCAGCAGAGTTTTTATTGGCACATTTGAAGGCATAAGAATCGGTGGAAGCTCACGAGCAAATTCAAGTGCATAAAGAACAGAACTTTTTTTATCTGGAGCATCAATCTCTTCTGGAATATACAAATCAGCCTTTTTTCGTTCAAGAATAGAAATCGGAAACTTCTTAGGCAATTCGATTTCAGATGGGAAAGGTTTTGATAAATCTTTAAGAATTTCTTCGTATCGCTTTTCGATAAGTGTAGTTACATACGATACAGAAACAATGACTTTTTTATTTCCTAATGTATTAATTGCTGCTATGTGTTTTTCTTCAAGACCGGCAAGTTCTGCCAGAAGAGTGTTTGTCGGATCACCTAGATATTTTACAAGTTCAGCCTGATCCTCAACTTTCTTTTCTGCATATTTTTTAATCCAAAGACAAAACTCTCTAAAATCAATAAAAGGAGAATTTTGCTTTTCTGCATAATACCTTATAATTGAACTTAAATTTGAACTTGTTGCCATAATTAGTATTTTACAATAAAAAATGATTTTTAACTAGTGAGAAAACGGGGAAACGTGTTAGAATATTTTAAATGAATATGAAACAAAATATTTTTCCACAACAGACGCATTTTATCGGGGTTTTGCTCCCTGAAGATTTAACACTTACACTTGAAGATTGCCGCAGATATATGAAAGAAGCTTACGGTTGTAAATCAGGCTATGGTACGCCTATTCATGTAACGCTGGTTCCGCCTTTTCGTCTACAGGAAGAATTTTCTACTGCTGATTTAGCGAGGGCAATTGAAAATAAAGTGTGTGATAATAAAGCAGATAAAGAAGGGATTGAAACTGCAAAAAAGTTTACCGCACATATTGATAATTTTGATGCATTCGGTGACCGCACGATTTTTGCAAAGGTGATTCCGGGAAAGCAGTG
>JAILQA010000481.1 GCA_024699205.1 Treponema sp.
TATTTCTGCTATACAGATGAAAGTTTTACAGGAATTACAATTTCTGCTGCAACTGAATCAAAAACTTTTACTATCAATTTTGAAGGCTTTACAATTCCAGGAGGCTCAATTTCTGATATTACTTATGCAACAGTCTGGTCAGACGACGGTTCTTCATATACAGCAGATACAGCAGTTACCGTTATGCCTGCTATTTCGGAAGACGGAACTTCTGCAACATTTGAAGTAGCAAGTACCAACGAATTCTATATCGACTGGACAGCTGTTGTAGTAAAAGATAAGGATGGTAATGTGATTTCCATCACTGCAGGTAATACAGATAACAATAAATGGTATGGTTATACAGGCGAAACTTGGAGCAATACACTTACACATGTAAGCGGTGAATATCAGACATTAGTAAATGAGAAAGCCTTTAGTGCAGCAGGAGATTATGTTCAGGTTCTTGAAGCATCAGATTTTTCTGCGCTTTCAATTTCAACCTTAGAAGTTATTGTAACAATAACAAGTGCAAGTGAAGAGTGGGCATGTGCTTCTGCAGCTGCTTCTTGGGTTGAAGCAACATATCAGAGTCTT
Organism: Treponema sp.; assembly: GCA_024699205.1. GTDB lineage: Bacteria > Spirochaetota > Spirochaetia > Treponematales > Treponemataceae > Treponema_D. The sequence goes on from JAILQA010000481.1 coordinate 577, forward strand.
GCCTGGTCAGATGATGCAAAAGGTTATGCAGCAGTAATTACAGGTGAAGACTTTATCTCGGCTCTTGGAACAAACGGACTTTATTTGAATGTTCCTTCAGATGCAGTTGGCACAGTAACTGTAAAATACATTGCAAAATAAAAAAAATCAACTCGTGTAAACATTTTGTTGATTTTGGGTGTATAATAGCGGGTAATAGAGAAGGTGAAAAATGCGAAAAACAGATGAAGACAAAAAGAAAGTTACTCAAAATGATGTAGCAAAAGCAGCCGGTGTTACCCGCAGTATGGTAAGTTATGTTATCAGTGGAACTTCAGAACGTTCTGTCGCTCCAGAAACCCGAAAGCGTATACTCGATGTAATTCAACAATTAGGCTACAGACCCAACAAGGCGGCCCAGGCCCTTCAGCTTGGAGATGTAGCCTTTGCATCCAAGAATATCGGAGTAGTTCTTCCTAATTCCGATTTATTTCTGCGTCCTTTTTACACCGAAATCCTTGAAGGTATATTTACAGCGGCGCATGAGCATAACTACAACATAAAGTTTATCAGGTTTTTTAGAGAACTCAAAGATCCGGTTTTATTTAATGAACTCATTCACCCGGAATCAATTGGCTCTCTAATTCTGCTTGCAGTTAATCAGGCAGTCAAGGATGAAGAAGATGAAAAAATCCTGGAAAAAACCTGTGAACTCATTAAAAAGACAGTCTGTGTTGAATGGAAAAAAGATGGACTTACAAGCGTTCTCTTTGACCGTCAGGATGCCGCAAAGAAAGCCGCTGAACATCTTATTAAAAAAGGTTTTTCAGAAATAGCCTATATCGGCGAAAATGATGAACGCGTTTTTGGTGTTCAGCAGGTACTTCTGCAGCACAATCTTAATGCAGTACAAAAGTATTTCTATCTTGCAGAAGGTTTTGACATGCAGACTGGTTATGACGGAATGAAAAACATTGCAGAAAAAAATGCCGGCAAGTTTCCCCCTGCCATCGTGTGTGGTTCAGATGAGGTTGCCGTTGGTGCAATGTGCTATTTAAATCAGAATGGAATAAAAATCCCCGAGCAGGTAGCCCTAATCAGTATCGACAACATAGAACTGGCAGCGTATACAAATCCGCCTTTAACGACAATTAATGTTCAGAAAAAGGCAATGGGCTATAAGGCCGTGGAAATGATAATAAATGATTCTGTAGGGCAGGGGGATAAAGCTATCTGTATAACCCTCCCGGCAGAAATAATAGAAAGAAAATCCTGTTGATTTTTTTTCGCCTTATGAAAATGAAAAATTAAAAACATTAATACAATTTTGTTTATTAGGAGGATAAAAATGAACAAAAAGATTATTGCTGTATTATTACTTGCTGGTTTTGTATTATCAATGGGCTTTACAAAACCTAAAAAATCAAAGTCAAAATCAAAGGGAGGAAAAGTTGTTCTTACAGTTTGGGAATCAACCAACGGCCCTGATGAGTTTATTCGAAAGGCTGGCGAAGCTTATACAAAAACACATCCAAATGTAACAATCAAATATGTAAATGTTGAGCTTGGAGATGCAGTTACACAGATTGCCCTGGATGGACCTGCAGGAGTTGGACCAGATTTATTTGCTGCTCCTCACGACAGATTGGGTTCACTGGTAACAGGTGGACATGTGCTTCCAACAGCAAATGCAGATAAGGTTCGCAGTCAGGTTCTTGGTGCTTGTTCAACAGCTCTAACCTATAACGGTACAATGTACGGCTATCCTGTTTCAGCAGAAACCTATGCACTTTTTTATAATAAAAACTTAATTTCAGAAGATCAGGTTCCAACCACTTGGGAAGGACTTGCAGAATGGTCAAAAAAATTCAATAAATCAAATCCTGGAAAATATGGTTTTGTAATGGATGTTGGAAGCGGATATTATACAATCGTATTTACAACAGCTGACGGAAACAGACTTTTTGGCCCAGATGGAACTGACACAACAAATACAAACATCAATTCTGCTGCCTCTATAAAGGGAATGAACTTTTTCCAGAGTATGCGCTCTGCTTTGGATGTTCCTGCCGCTGATTTGGATACTTCTACAGCAGATGCTGCTTTCCAGGCAGGTTCCGCTGCAATGCACATTACTGGTCTTTGGAATGTAATTCCATTTGAAAATGCCGGAATCGATTTTGGAGTAACAACACTTCCAGCACTTCCTGGTGATAATCAGCCATGTGCTTCCTTCTCTGGAACTCGCGCAATGTTTGTTTCAGCTTATTCTGATCACACAGAAGAAGCCAATGATTTTGCAGCCTTCCTTATCACACCAGAAATGCAGAAATTACGCTTTGATTTGACAGGAACTGTTCCTTCAATCAGTGTAGAAGTTTCATCTCCTTACCTTGGCGGTTTTATGAAGCAGCTTGATTATGCTTTCCCTATGCCATCAATTCCAGAAATGGGTATGTACTGGGAAGCTATGAACAATGCTTCAAAAAACATCTGGGATGGTGCAGACGTAAAGGCAGAACTTGATGCCTGCAATGCTGCAATTCTTGGAAAATAAAAGATAAAAATAATATATGGGATGCCTGATTATAGGCGTCCCTCTTGCGAGGTATTATGAAAAATCTTCCCACTGACGGAAGTGCAGAAAGAAAAATAAAAACTACGGCCTGCTGTTTCATGGGGCTTTCTCATCTTCTTTTTCTGCACGATTTTGTAAAAGGTATTTTCTTTGCTTTGTG
>JAILQA010000485.1 GCA_024699205.1 Treponema sp.
AAAAGTTTTCTTTTTGCAGAATCCTTTATTTATGGATTAAAATTATGGATTAAAGTTAAAGATTAAAACATCTTACCTTGTGATTGTCCGTAATATCTGTGAAGGCTGGGAGCTCATTTTTGCAGCGTTCTGTTGCTTTGGGACAACGGTAGGCAAAGGGACAGCAATGTTCTGCCTGCAGGGTAGTTTTTACTTCGATGTTGGAAGAAGTTAATTCTCCTTTTGCTCCGTCAAATAAAATCTTTGTGTAAGGATGAAGGGCTGCTTTATAAAGATTTTCTGCCGGGGCCTCTTCTACCATAACACCACGATACATTACGCCGATTGTGTCGCAAAAATAACAGGCAACTTTTAAATCATGGGTGATAAAAATATAGCTGAGATTGTGTTTCTGCTTTAAATCCTGCAAAAGATTGATGATTTGTCCCTGAATGCTTACGTCCAGGGCAGAAACAACTTCGTCACAAATCAATAGTTCAGGATTCATGATTAGGCCGCGGGCTATTGAAATGCGTTGTCTTTGTCCTCCCGAAAACTCTGCAGGACGACGATTTAAATCTTCTGGAGAAAGACCAACCTCGGTGATTATTTTTTCGGCAGCTTCCCAGGCCTGCTTTTTTCCCTTCCAGAGGGAAGAATAGCGTAATCCTGCAGTCATTACGTCAAAAACGTTCATACGTGGGTTGAGAGAGCGGGCTGGGTCCTGAAAAATATATTTAATTTTTTCGCGATATTTACGGAGTTCCTTTTTTGTAAAAGCTTCGACTTTGTGTTCTATGCCATCTTTGTCGGTGTAAATAATTTTTCCTTCTGTCTGCTTGTACATCTGGATTATGAGACGGGCAGTCGTGGTTTTTCCGCAGCCAGATTCACCAACAATTCCATAAGTTCCGCCTTTTTTAAGTGAAAAGGACACGTCATTTACGGCATAAACTTTGTTTTTATTTTTTGCAAAAAAACCGGCTTCTAGATTAAATTGTTTTGACAGATTTTTTACTTCGATTATGTTCATAGAGTTTCCTCCATTTTCCAGCAATGGTAATCAGACTTGCCGCATTCTTCTTTTGCAAAAGAGCAGCGTGGTGCGAATGGACAGCCTTTTTCGGGATTTGCTGGATCTGTAACGCGTCCAGGAATAGAAATCATTCTTTTTTTTGTATAATGGCTTCCAAACTCCGGCAGGGCTTGTACAAGAGCATGTGTGTAGGGATGGAGAGGATGATTTAATATTTGTGAGGATTCTCCGCTTTCCATAATTTGTCCGCCATACATTACAGCAATTCTGTCACTGATTTGTGCAACAAGATTTATGTTATGGCTTATGAAGATGATGGAAAGTCCTCGTTCTTCTTTAAGACGGAGCAGAAGGGAAACAATTTGTGCTTGAATTGTAACGTCCAGTGCGGTGGTCGGTTCATCGGCAATTAAAAGCTCGCAGTTTTGTGCAAGGGCAAGGGCGATTCCGATTCGCTGTAGCTGACCGCCACTGAACTGATGTGGATAGGCTTTCAGACGACCTTCCGGATCTGGGAGACCAACTTCTGTTAAAAGAGAAACGGTTTTTTTGTCGGCTTCTTCTTTTGTGATTTCTGTATCTGTTACCCGAAAGGTTTCCCAGAAAACTTTGCCTATATTCTGGAGCGGATCAAAGCTTCTGCCCGGCTCCTGAAAAATCAATGCAATTTTTTTGCCGCGGTAATTGCGTAATTCGTTTTGTGAAAGCGACATTAAATCTACAGTTTTTCCATTGTCGTTATAAAAAATATGTCCCTGTGAGCTGGCGTTTGAAGGCAACAAGCCTGGAATTGCTGTGGTCGAAACTGATTTTCCACTGCCGGATTCGCCGACAAGGCCTAAGATTTCGCCTTTTTTGAGATAAAAGCTTACTCCTCGGGCTGCATAAACTGGAATCCAATTTTTTCCACGAAGAATGCGGAAGGTGACGTGGAGATTTTTTACGGAGAGAAGATAATCCGAAGGTGCGGTTGTTGATACATCAGGGGTTTTTAAGGGGGTAGCGCAAGTGTCTGCTGTAATTTTAGTGTTCATTGGTTTCGCTTGCGCTTGCAGTTTCGTCTGCGAAACTGCAGAATGTTGTTTCTTACTTCTTCTTTTTTTGAAAATAATTCCATACGGGTCGTAGAAATCGCGGAGAACATCGCCCAAAAAATTAAAAGCGAGTGTTACGATAAGCAGCATGACAACCGGCCACAAAAGCCAGGGAAAATTGCGAAGGTTTGAAAGAGTGGAAATATCGCGGTTGATTAGAGAACCCCAGCTGACAGCAGGATCATTGATACCCAGTCCCAGATAAGACAGAGTAGTTTCGCTCATGATAAAGCCCGGAACACTCAAGGCTGTGCTGACAATTAAAAGACTGGAGGTTTGGGGGATGATATGACGGAAAATTACTATAACCGGCGGGACTCCTTCCAAATCGGCATCCATTATGAATTCTTCGCGTTTAATTGCATGGACAAGACCTCGGATTGTTCGGGCGGAACCAGGCCAGCCAACGAGCGAGAGTATCAGCGTGATTACCATGTAGGCTGTACCACTGTCCATTTTTGTGTTGAGCAGGGAGCGGAGAAATAAGATAAAATATAGTCCTGGAACCAGCATAAAGAATTCGGCAAAGCGCATGATTGCCCAGTCTACGCCGCCACCGAAATAGCCGGAAATTCCGCCAAAAAGGACGGCCAGAATCAGGGAGATAAAGGTTGCGACAAAGCCGATTGTGAGAGAAATTCGGCTGCCAAAAATTATGCGGCTGAAAAGGTCTCGCCCAAGGTGGTCGGCACCCAGCAGGTATACGGGATAAGCGCTGTCGCTACCGAAGAGATGGCGGCTGCAGGGGATAAAACCCAGCAATTTGTATTGGCTGCCTTTTACAAAGAATTTGAGCGAATGTATTGTTTCTGCATCTTTTACTCTTGCGTATCTCCAGGTACTGCGGTTGATGACACGGTATTCCCGGACTTTTAATCCGTGAGAAGTAAGCTGGAGATTTGCAGGGTGATAGGTGTTGTTTTCAAAGGTTAAGGTTGCCGGATAGGGAGAGATGAATTCGGCAAATATCATGTTCAGGTAGAGAATAATCAGGATTACTACGGAGGCAACTCCAAGTGGTCTGGTTTTTAAAAAATCTATAAATTTCTTCATCTGGTTTTCCTTTTTTATTATTCTTTAACCTTTGTATCTGATTCTTGGGTCAACTATGGCAAGCAGGATATCGCTTATTATCATTCCGATTAGGACTAGGGCGGAAATAAACATTGTATTTGCAAGTACCAGGTTTATGTCTTCCTGCATTACGGCTTCGTACATGAGGCGACCAATGCCCGGATAGGCAAAAATTATTTCCAGAACAAGGGAGCCGCCAAAAAGGCCTGCAAGGAGGTTGGCGCTGCCGGTGATGTAGGGGTTAAGTGTATTTCTGAATGCGTGATTTAAGTAAACGCGTTTTTCACTTATTCCGCGGGCTCTGAGGGCAAAGATGTAGGGCATTCCCATCTGGTCAAGCATGGTTGAACGAATCATTCTCATTGTTCCGCCGACTCCCCCTAAAAAAGAAGTAAGGAGGGGCAAGAATATGTGATGTGCATAACTGAAGGTAAATTTTACAGGAGCTTCTGCAAAGGTGAAGTCTGGATAAGCGGTTACCGGGAAGAGTCCTGTAATTGAAGCAAAGAGCTGAAATAAGATTAAAAGAAGAATTCCCGGGAAGGCATGAAAAAAGAGGGCAAAAAAAGTTGCAGCTGTATCAACTCGGGTTCCAGCTTTTGTGGAAAAATAGACTCCTAGAATAAAGGAAAAGGTGGTTATAAAAACCAGAGAAATCAGGTTGAGTAAAACGGAGTTCCACAGGCGACTTTTTATAAGGAAGCCAACCGGGGCACGGGAAACAAGGCTTGTTCCTAAATCGTGATGGATTAAAACTCTGTTCAGCCATTTGAAATATTGGACGTAAAAGGGTTTGTCAAGTCCAAACTCAGCACGCAGTTCTTCCATTTGTTTTTGCGAAAAAAACTGGTCATCGTTTGTACCACCGCCTCTTGCGTTTTTTCCCATTCCGTTCATGCCACCATTGGTTGAGCTTCCGTCTGCACCAAGCATAAGCTGCTGGGTCATCATCTGGTCAACAACATCGCCGGGTGCAAGTTCCATAAGGCCAAACAAGGCAAAACCAAGTAGAAAAAGCAGGACAATCATAGTGATGATTCGGCCGGTAATAAATGAGGCGAGGGGAGCTTTTGTACGAAAGTTATTCCATGGTGCGGAAATTGTAGCAGTTGTTTTTTTTAAAAACTGTTTGACATTCATTTTTTTCACCTTTATTCACTTATTTTAAGAAGATGTGGCTCATCATTGCACCATTCTTGTTGTCGTAATAAACGTTGCTTAAATCCCAGCGGTTTCGTATGGCAAAAAAGGAACGGCTTCTCATAAGATAGATAATCGGACACTGCTCAAGAATAATCTGCTGATATTCATCCCAGATAAGTTTTGCTTTGTCGTAATCGTTGGTGTAGCAGCCCTCGTTATAAAGATAATCTATACGGGCTTCCCAGTCTGTTGCCGGTTTTTCCTGAAGCGGATACCACAAATGCAGGTTGCCATCACTTGGCCAGACATTGCTTCCCTGCGATGGAAAAGAATTAGTGCCAAGTCCAATGAAAACACTCTGCCAGTCGTAGGTAGCGGTGAGCATTTCTACAATTTTCTGGAAATCAATCTGGCGTATGTTTATTTTTATTCCGATTTTTGAAGCTTCGTCTATAATAATTTGAGCAATATCATTCTGAACGGTATTACCAGAAGGAATTGTAAGATCAAACTCAAGAAGGTTTCCTTTATTGTCATAAAAAATGCCGTCTTTTTTTGTAAAGCCTGCTTTTTGGAGTAAGGCTTCAGCTTTTTTTGTGTCAAAACGATATTGGAGTGTGATTTCTGGATTGTAATATGGATTTATTTCTGGGAAAAAATCATATTTTGCCTGAGCAAGGCCTCTGTAAGTCTGATTTGCAATTCTGTCCCGGTTTAAAATGCAGCTCATTGCCTGACGGAACTCTTTTTTTGTAAACCATTCATAAAAGGGCTTGTCTTTGTTTATAGGATTTTGATTGAAGCTCCAGAAAGAAGAACCCATGGAACCTTCCGCATTAAATACAGTGTAATCTTCTTTTTGATTTTCTATTACGTCGCTTACTTCTTCTGGGCGTGGAGAATAAACTTCTGTCTGTCCCTGTTTGAATAAAAGATAGTCGGTATTCTGGTCGCCAATTATCTGGCAGACTAGCTGTTCGTAATATGGAATGGAAACGCCATTATTGTCCTTTTCCCAGTAATATGGATTTCGTGTAAAAATAAGGCGACGACCTGGGATGTATTCTGTTATATAAAACTTACCACAGGAAGGAAGGCTTTTTGGATCGCAATCTATGCTGAAAAGATTTTTTACCCCTTCAATGCCATTTTTCTCCTTGGCTGGCTTGTAGATAAAGGAAGGGCAGAGTTCCATATTTGTTGCAAGCAGAGGATCTGCAACAATTCGAGGGAATACAAAATCAAAGCGTTTATCATCAATTTTTATACAATCGATGTGGGCTTCTTCTCCGTTTTCAAGAATAACCCACTGCTGGCCATACCCGCTAGAACTAAAATCCGGGTCACCTGCAATTTCGTTGTACCAGAAAACAAAATCGTCAGAAGTTACAGGGATTTTTTCATCACGGCCATAATAGGTCCAGTAAAGATTGTCACGGAGCGTGTAATGAACCGTTAATGTATTGTTTATTTCGTCAGTTTCAATTTCAAAGGTAGCTGCCTGTCCAGTCCATTTTCGCAGGGTGGCATCGTAATCAACAAGGTAATCAAGAGTATGACTGATGATTCCCGCACTTTGACCGTCTCTTTCTCCAATCAGCTGATTAAAAGTTTTTGGGTCATTGATGATTGTGTCGTTCCAGGTACCGCTGACTTTACCATCGACGTACCCTTGAGCAGTCCAGGGCTTTGTAATTGTTTTTTGAATCAGGGCTAAATCATTGCCGGAAGTGAGCGCTTCTATTTCTGAAAGGTAAAGCTCTTCTGCTTTATAACAACTGGTAAATCCGAGCGAGAAGATAAGAAGGCATAGAACAATATATAAATTGCGTTTTTTATTCATAAAAAACTCCAACTGTAAAAGCTCCAAATGGATTACCAGCTTCCACCACCGCCGCCGCCGCCACCGCCACCGGCTGAACCAAAGCTGTGACTTCCGCCACCACTGCTGCTTCCGTGACTCTTACTCTTTACTTCTGCTCGTGTTGCGCTTACAGGATTAATAATATCCTTCTGAATGGTATTTATAAGATTCATAGCGCTGAAATGCATAGACGGGTCTATAACTCCCGAATACCATGATGGATCTTTGATAGTAATATTTGCAAATCGTGAAGTCCATTTGTCTGCAAGTCCAAAAACCATGGCATAAGGTAAAATGTCATAATAATATTCGGGATTTTCTTCTACAAGAACTTCAAGACGAGGAACTTCTGCGACTTTAATAAACTCTTTTAATCCCAAAAGTTTTCCGGTTATTTCGATATTATATGGAGTCATCTGAATGATTCTTCCATTAAATATTGCAACTAAAGAATACATAATTGAAATTACGTAGATAACTGGAATTGGCAAAGAATTGTCGTTTTTTGTGAGTTGAATTGTTGCATAAAGTGCCAGAGCAATTATTGCAGCGTAAAAGATATATTTGAAAATACTTTTTATCTTTTTAAAATATCTTGTGTAAATTGTTCTATTAAAGGAACAGCCTAAAAAGAAAATTGGAATTATAAAGAGGGAAAGGAAAAGATTATCAAAATAAGCAATCTGGCTTGAAAGGGCAAAAGTCAAGAAAGTCATCAGGGAAGAAAGGAATAACAAACCAAGTGATTTTGATTCACCCGTGTAAAGGGTTTTGTCTTCCTCTTCA
>JAILQA010000508.1 GCA_024699205.1 Treponema sp.
CATAATCATTGCAGTAATCATATCCAGATTTACAGAAGCATAGCCCATAATTCCACCGATGATTGCAATTGGCGCAACGTTTGGAATCATTGCAATAAAGCCTGTACGGAAAGAGATAAAGGCCATAATCAGTAAAATCAAAATTACAATAAGTGAAGTTCCAATCGAACGAATTGAACCACGCACGAGCTTACCGTTCATCTGGGCATACTGAACAACCTCACCTACTACACCGGCATTAGATGCATCAGGGAAAAGCTCAGCACACCATTTTTTTACGTCTTCGAGGTTACGGACAATTTCTTCTCCATCGTAGCCATTAAGTTCAATGTGAAGATAACCGGCTTTAAAATCTTCGCTGACATAATCATACAAATCTGAGCCGCCAGAAATCTCATAGAGGAACATTTCCTGACTAACAAGATCCTGATCGTCTGGAATTACATACGCAGCCGGGTCATCGCTGTTGAGAGTGCGGTTCATTTCCTTAACAACTTTTGTTACAGAAGAAACACGAGGCTTTCCGTTAGAAACCTTTGTCGAACTAAGAGTACCAATACGGGCAGCCATCTCATCCATATTTTTAAGAACCTGCGGATTTTTTAGAGCATCTTCTTCCTGATATTCAACAAGAACTTCATAAGAGTACTGGCTACCAAGCTGACTGCGGGTAATTTCCATGAGGCGGTGAATGTAAGGAGTTCTCTCACCCATCATATCTGCATAATTCATATTTACCTTGATTTTGAAAATACCAGGAATAACGGTCGCAATTACTACCACGCCAACAAGAACTGTAATCCACTTTTTATTGAGAATTGATTTTCCCATTGCTTCCACGCGGAGGTCTGATTTTGTAGAACCTTCTGTGTTTACAAAGTCTGGGTCAGGCTCCTGATCTTTTCCAAAACTGTAAAGACATGGCAAAAGGATTATTTCAAAAATGAAAACTGCAAGAACGGCAGCAGCAGTAATACCACCAACCCAGCGCATAGGTCTGATATTTGCAGAAAGGAAAGAAAGCATACCTGCCATTGTAGTGACTACCGTAAAAAACAAAGCCCAGCCGGAATCTCTAATTCCCATAACAATTGATTCTTTACGCTGGCCTGTTTTCCTAAAATACATCTTAAAGCTATTGATATAGTGAACTGCAAAGCCAACCGCAAGTGCCATAGAAAGCAAAACAGTTACAAGAATCATTGTGTTATTACCTTTGATATTAAGCCATGCAGAAGCACCAAGAGTTGTACAAAGAGCACCAAGAGTAGCAATTGAAGGAACTACAACACCACGTAGAGAGCGTATAAAAACAATCAGGAATACAAGCATTACTATAAAACCAAGACCAATGCGGCTTATACACTGGAAAGTAATTGCTTTTTCCTCTTCATATTCTGTATAAGAAAGGCCTGCCGGACGGATTTCCCATTTATCTGATTTATATTTTGGGTCATTAAAGATTGCCATAGCAGGTGGAGCAATTTTATTCATTGCTTCATCAAGACTTTCTGAATACTGTTCAAGATTTACAATAAGCCAGGTTTCCGTACAGTCGTCGCTTACAAGATTGTTTACGATTGATTCACGGCTCATAATAAAAGCTTTCTTTTCAGCAAGCTCTGCAGCGTCACTTGGAACGCCATCTTCAAAAGGACTTGTTACTTCAAAACCATCTTCTGTACCAATCGGAAGGGAAAGTTCCATCAAGGAAGTAATGCTTCCAGCATAGGGAACATTATTTAAAAGGTCTTCTCCAAGCTCATCTATCATCTGTAAAACTTCCGGGGCAAATACATCGTCGGCTTTGATATGAGCCAGGAGGCTATCTGTTGAACCAAATATGCTTTCAAAGTGGTCTTGATTAACCTTTGTTGTTTCCCAGTCGTCAAACCAGTCCTCTTCTCCATTATCCAGTTTAAGACGTGGAAGTCCGAGACTACAAACAACAGTTAAAATTAATAAACCGATAAGGAAGCCCCATCGATGCTTTACTTCAAAACGACCAAACTTTTCAAACCAGTCGTTAATTTTTGTTACTTTCAATCTTTTCTCCTAAATTAGTATTAACTAACATCATTGATAACAGCGTTATCGTTAAAAGATAATACAGATAACACTGTTATCTTGTCAATAGATTTTAGATTTTTTTTTGATAACATTGTTATCTTTTTATTGACTTTTTATTATTTTCCGCTATAGAATATTCTTATGAGCGAATCAGCGGCCGAAACCAAGGCAAAAATATTGGAAAGTGCAAAAACAGAATTTCTCGAAAAAGGATTTGTTAATGCCTCGTTGCGTACAATTGCAGCAAATGCAGGGGTAACTACCGGCGCAATGTACCGTCATTTCAAAGATAAAGATGCCCTTTTCTGTGCTTTGGTTGACGATGCTATCGCTTTTACAGAAAAAACTGTCATGCTGGCAGATTCTTCTAATCACCTTGACTTAGATAATATTGTTTCTGAAAAGCACTTCAACCAAGAAAGAGAATCAACGAATGAGCTTTTAAACTATATTTTTGATAATTTTGACGCTTTTACTCTGCTTCTTACAAAAGCATCAGGAAGTACACACGAGCATTTTCAGGAAGAAATCTGTGAACTTTATACCAAAAATTGCCAGCAAACCTTTAACTGGATGTATAAAAATCAGATTTCATCAAAAAAAATTGATAAGATGACAGTTCACTTTATCGCTTCAACTATCATAAATGCTTTTGTTGAAATCATCACCCATAAAATGACAAAAAAAGCAGCTTTTCAATACATTGAAAATATTGAAGCCTTTACCAGATATGGAATGATGCACATGATGGGAATAAATTGTGAACCGTCATAATAAAAAAAACTGAACAGCTAATCTATTTTTTTTCGTTTCTATTGTTTTTTACAAGTTTTTTAATAGCCTTAAAAGATTCCGGGCTGATATCATGTTCGATTTTGCAGGCATCAGCAGCGGCAATTGAAGATTTAACGCCAATCTGTTCAAAAAACTCTGTGAGAATTGTATGGCGTTCATAAATTGTTTTGGCAATTTCTTCACCCTTTGAAAGAAGCTTTATAGTCTGGTCACTTTCGATAGAAATATACTGCTCTTTTTCAAGATTATGCAAAGCAACGCTAACTGAAGGACGAGAAAAGTTCATTTCTTTAGCAATATCGATTGAACGAACTGGTCCATTTTTAGAAAGAACAAGAATTGTTTCAAGATACATTTCTGCAGATTCTTTAATTACCATATAAAACCTCTTATATATAATATACTAAAAGAGTTTGCTAACGACAACTGTTATATTGCGATAATGAATAAATTACTGTTATTTATTGTTATTTTCTACTAACTTGTAATTTTGATTTTTTAT